>NZ_JCBAJO010000244.1:0-6820 GCF_059772245.1 Cupriavidus sp. R6-3 | reverse complement strand
GTCCAGGGCGGCGACTGGAGCGGCGACACCTGCTGCCTGACCACCGCCTTCGGCCGCTGCGCCGCGCTGCTCAATCGCAAGCCCAAGGGTTGAGCCGCACCGGAGTTGCGCCGCACCGGATCGCATCACGCCGCACCAAAGCCGCGATGCGATCCCAACCCCGGCGCCCCCAGTTGGCGCATCGGGCCGCGTCGATGCCACCGCGCGCGCCGATGCCGCGTGGCATGCCTCTTGCGATATTCCCGTTCGAGTAGAAGCGGTTAGCGCCGACGCATCGCCATCGCAGGCCGATGCCCCGGCGCGGGACATTGCTCTCACGACCACCGGTCGTCACCGGCAGCGCCATGCGCGCGCCGCGTGTTGAACCCGGCCGCTCCGGCCGCGAACGAGAGAGAGCGCACACGATGTCCCGTCCCTGCCATTCCTTGCCGTCCCATCGCCTCGCCGTACCGCGCCCGCCGTAAGCGCCGGTGCGGCCCCGCTTCGCCCTTCCCTTCGACGACGACACGACACCACAGGCCCCATGAACACGTCGCACCTCGCTCCCTCCTTGGCGGCTGAGACCGCATCGCCCATCGTCCCGCACCGCCCGCGCAGGCGCCTGCTTGCCGGCGCATTCGCAGCCGCGGCCGCGGCCGCATTGACCATCGCACCGCTGACGGCCTTCGCCGCCGACAAGGTCACCTTCCTGACCTCCTGGTATGCGCAGGCCGAGCACGGCGGCTTCTACCAGGCCGTGGCCGAGGGCATCTACAAGAAGCACGGCCTCGACGTGACCATCCGCATGGGCGGGCCGCAGGTCAACGGCATGCAGATCCTGACCAGCGGTCAGGCGGACTTCCTGATGGGCTACGACCTGCAGGTGCTCAAGAGCATCGAGCAGGGCGTGCCGGTGACCACGGTCGGCGCCTCGTTCCAGAGCGATCTGCAAGGGATGATGACGCACGACGACGTCAATGGCCTTGCCGATCTGAAGACCCGCACCGTGCTGGTCTCCACCTCGGGCCGCACCACCTGGTGGCCATGGCTGAAGGCGAAGTACCAGCTCGACGAGGCCCAATCTCGCGTCTACACCTTCAACCTGCAGCCCTTCTTCGCCGACCGCAACACCGCGCAGCAGGCGTACGCCTCGTCGGAGGTGTTCGCCGCGGAAAAGGCCGGCGTCAAGACACGCTTCTTCCTGTTCGCCAACGATGGCTATCCGCCCTACGGCACCACCATCGTGACCATGCAGAAGACCGTCAAGGACAAGCCCGATCTGGTCGCGCGCTTCGTGCGGGCGTCGATGGAAGGCTGGAAAAGCTATCTCGCCAATCCCGCCGCGGCCAACGCGCTGATCAAGCGGGACAACCCCAACATGAAGGACGACCAGCTCGCCTGGGGCCTGGCCAAGCTCAAGGAATTCCGGCTCGTCGATGGTGGCGACGCGGCGCGCCAGGGCATCGGCGTGATGACGGACGCGCGCTGGCAGAAGACGCGCGACTTCATGGTCGGCGCAGGGCTGCTGAAGGCCGAGACCGACTGGAAGCAGGCCTACACCACGCAGTTCGTCAGGGACCTGAAGGTCATGCCCTGAGCGGGCGCACGCCCGCGACCCCATACAAACCCGACGCCATCGCGCGTCATCCCTTCGTATCCCGAGGATTCATCATGCTGGTCACCCGACAACCCGTGCTGCGCCGCTTCTGGTACGCGCTGATGCCGGTCTCGATGCTCGACGACGGCCCCAAGCCCTTCACGCTGCTCGGCGAGAACCTGGTGCTGTGGAAGCGCCCGGACGGCTCGCTGGCCGCGCTGCAGGACCGCTGCTGCCACCGCACCGCGAGGCTGTCCAAGGGCTGGGTCAACGAACGCGGCGACATCGTCTGCGGCTATCACGGCTGGGAGTACGACTGCTCGGGCGCCTGCGTGCGGATTCCGCAGGCGCCGGACAGCCGCGTGCCGGCGGGCGCGCGCGTGCCGGCCTATCGCGCACAGGAGAAATACGGCTACGTCTGGGTCGCACTCGACGATCCGCTGCAGCCGATTCCCGACTTCCCCGAAGAAGGCGACCCCGCCTATCGCCGCATCCTGCAGTACTACGAGCGATGGAACACCAGCCCGCTGCGCGTGATGGAGAACGCCTTCGACAACTCGCACTTCAGCTTCGTCCATCGCGCCAACTTCGGCATCGCCGACCAGCCCAGGCCCGAGAAATACGAGCTGACGCAGCGCGATTGGGGTTTCGAGGCGGAGACGCTGGTGCCGATCCGCAATATCGAAGCGGGCCATCGCGTGACGGGCACCACCGAGCCGATTACCTACCGGCATATGTTCAACCGCTGGGACATGCCCTTCACGCGGCGCTTCGGCTGCATCTATCCGGCCAGCGGACGCCATCACATCATCTACAACTGCGCGACGCCGATCGACGACGGCACGGTGATGCTGTCGCAATGGCTGTACCGCAACGATCGCGAGGAAGACTGCTCGACCGAGGAGCTGATCGCCTGGGACGCGCCGATCGTCGCCGAAGACCGCGAAATCCTCGAAGCCACGGACTACGACGCCTGCATCGATACGCGCCGCCGCGTCGAGTTCCATATGGAGTCGGACAAGCCCGGCCTGCTGATGCGCAGGATGCTGCTGGATCTGCTGGAGAAGCACGGCGAGAAGGAAGTGTTCCGCGTGCCCGTCGTCGGCGGCTGAGCCATGTTCGCGGACCCGCGCGATACCCGCGCCTTCGAGGCGCCGATCCTGTTCGCCAACCAGGTCGAGAAGACCTATCCCAACGGCACCGTGGCGCTCGAGCGCGTCAAGCTGTCGATCCGGCCCGGCGAATTCGTCTCGTTGCTGGGCCCGTCCGGCTGCGGCAAGAGCACGCTGCTGAAGCTGTTTGCCGGGCTGGAAGCGCCCTCGGCCGGCCACCTGCGCTGGTGGGGCGAAGGCACGTTGCCCGGCGCCAGGCCCGCTGCCGCTGACGGCGCGCGCCGCACGCTGGCGATGGTGTTCCAGGAGGCCACGCTGATGCCTTGGGCGAAGGTCGCCGACAACGTACGGCTGCCGCTCGATCTTGCCCGCATGCCGCGCGAGCAGGCCAACGAACGGATGCGGCGGGCGCTGGCACTGGTTGGCCTGGCGCAGTTCGGCCAGGTCTATCCGCGCGAGCTGTCCGGCGGCATGCAGATGCGCGTGTCGATCGCGCGGGCGCTGGCGACGGAGCCGGACCTGCTGCTGATGGACGAGCCCTTCGGCGCGCTCGACGAATTCACGCGCAACCGGCTCGACGCCGATCTGCGGGCGCTGTGGGCCGAGCGCGGCCTGACCGTGGTGTTCGTCACGCACAGCATCTACGAGGCGGTCTATCTGTCGAGCCGCGTCGTGGTGATGGCGGCACGGCCGGGCCGCGTGATCGCCGACGTGGCGATCGACGGTCCCGCGGTACGCGACGAGGCCTACCGCGTCTCGCCCGAGTTCATGCAGCACTGCGCGCGGCTGTCGGCGCTGCTGGCGCAGGCCAATACCGGCGTCGCGCCGGCCGATCCTGCATAGCCGCGCCAACGCGCCTCGAAGGAGTCCGATCATGGCATCCCCCCTGCTGTCCCGTCCCGCCGTGCAGCGCATCGCCGCGCCGCTGGCCGTCGGCGCACTGATGCTGCTGGCCTGGCAGGCCGTCTGCATCTGGCTCGACGTGCCGCCCTATCTGGTCCCCACGCCCTCGGCGATCGCCCGCACGCTGGTCCAGGACTGGGCGCTGCTGTCCGGCTCGCTCTGGGTGACCCTGCGCATCACGATGCTGGCGTTCGCGCTGGCCGTCGTGCTCGGCACCGCGGCCGCCTTCGTGTTCGTGCAGAGCCGGCTGATCGAGGCGAGCCTGTTTCCCTACGCGATCCTGCTGCAGGTCACGCCCGTCGTCGCCATCGCGCCGCTGATCATCATCTGGGTCAAGGAGCCCACGTTGGCACTGGTCATCTGCGCCACCATGGTCGCGATCTTCCCGATCATCTCGAACACCGTGCTGGGCCTGCGCAGCGTCAATCCCGGACTGCTGAACCTGTTCCGCATCAACCGGGCCACGCGCTGGGACACGCTGCGGCGGCTGCGGATACCGAGCGCGCTGCCGTACTTCTTCGGCGGCTTGCGGATTTCCTGCGGCCTGGCGCTGATCGGCGCGGTGGTCGCCGAGTTCGTCGCCGGCACCGGCGGCACCGGGGCGGGCCTGGCCTACCAGATCCTGCAGGCCGGCTTCGCGCTCAATATCCCGCGACTGTTTGCCGCGCTGGTGCTGATCACGGTGACTGGCGTGCTGCTGTTCGGCGCGATGGTGGTGCTGTCGCGGCTGGCGCTGTCCCATTGGCATGAAAGCGAGCTGGCATGAGCGAAGCCTACCCTTGCATCGAAACCGGCCGCATGGCGGAAAATGCCGCGCCCACGCTGCTGATCCGCAACGCCACCGCGATCCTGACCGGCCTCGCCGGCGATGCGGCGCGCCATCCCGGACCGGACATCCGCCTGCGCGGCGGCCGCATCGAATCGATCGGCACGCTGCCGCCGCTCCCCGGCGACACCGTGATCGACGCCACCGATTGCGTGGTCTATCCCGCCTGGGTCAATACGCACCACCACCTGTTCCAGTCGCTGCTCAAGGGCGATCCGGCCGGACTGAACCTGACGTTGACGCCCTGGCTCGGCGCCACGCCGTACCGCTTTCGCGGGGCCTTCGACGAGGCGAGCTTCCGCCTGGCGGCCCGCATCGGCCTGATCGAACTGCTGCGCAGCGGCTGCGGCACGGTCGCCGATCACAACTACCTGTACTACCCGGACATGCCGTTCGACGGCTCGGCCATCCTGTTCGAGGAAGCGCAGGCGCTGGGCCTGCGCTTCGTGCTGTGCCGCGGCGGCGCGACCCGTACGCGCCAGCTCGAAAGCGAGCTGCCCCAGGCGCTGCGCCCCGAAACGCTGGAGGCCTTTCTCGCCGATTGCGAACGCCTGAGCGCGCGCTACCACGACAGCGCCGCCGATGCGATGCGGCGCGTCGTAATGGCGCCGACCACGCCGCTGTACTCGATGTCGTCCGACGAACTGCGGACCTGTGCCCGCACGGCACGGCGGCTCGGTATCCGGCTGCACAGCCATCTGTCCGAGACCGTCGAGTACCAGAACGCCGCCCGCGCGATGCACGGCACCACGCCGGTCGGCTTCTGCGCCGAGGTCGAATGGCTCGGCCCCGACGTCTGGTTCGCCCATCTGGTCAAGCTGGACCGCGACGAAATCCGCATGCTGGGTGCAACCAGGACCGGCATCGCGCATTGCCCGCAGAGCAATGGCCGGCTCGGCAGCGGCATCGCCGATCTGCCGGCGCTGGAGGCGGCCGGCGTGCCGGTCTCGCTCGGCGTCGATGGCGCCGCGTCGAACGAGGCCGCCGACATGATCAGCGAGGCCCACGCCGCCTGGCTGCTGCAACGGGCGCGGCGCGGCCACGCGGCGCGGCCCGTGTTCGAGGGCGGGCGCTTCGAAGGCGGGGCGGATGCCGCCAGCGTCGAGGACGTGGTGCGTTGGGGCACGGCCGGCGGCGCCGCCGTGCTCGGTCTCGACGCGGTCGGCGCGCTGCGGCCGGGCATGGCCGCCGATCTGGCGATCTACCGGCTCGACGATCCGCGCTGTTTCGGCCTGCACGACCCGGCCATCGCGCCGGTCGCCAGCGGCGGCCGCCCGGCGCTGCGCGCGCTGATCGTCGCCGGCCGCGTGGTGGCCGAACACGATGCGATTCCGGGCGTGGATCTCGCGGAGCTGGGCGCGCAGGCGCGCGAGGCGGTGCGTCGGCTGAAAGAACACGCGTGCGAGGCCCCCGCGACATGAGGGCACCGTTAAGGGCGCGGGTAGAGACAAGAGAAAACCGAGGGGCTTGCTGTCGGACGCGATGGTCTGCCCGGTGCGCAGAGGATCTTCGCCCCGCCAGGCCGCAGCCAGCGCGCGATGGAGAGGACGGACGGCCTTCCGCCGATCACCCGCCCATCACCCGCCGATCACCCGCCGATAACCGTTGCCAAACCCGACCCACATTCATAAAATGCGAATCGTTCTCATTTCCTAGCATTCACCGGACCTGGACCCGCGCCATGGCCGGAGCCCCCATGTCCGCCGCCGAGTCCCTGCCGTCGCCGCCGATCGATGCCCTGTACAGCGACCATCATTCGTGGCTGTTCGGCTGGTTGCGCAAGAAGCTGTCCTGCCCGCACGACGCGGCCGACGTGGCGCACGACACCTTCGTGCGGATCCTGGCCTCGCGCGATGCGCTGGCCGGCGTGCGCGAGCCGCGCGCGTATCTGACCACCACCGCGAAGCGACTGATCATCGATCGCGCGCGGCGGCACAAGCTCGAGCAGGCCTATCTGGCCGAGCTGGAACAGGCCGCGGCCTCGCTGGAGGGCTTTCCGTCGCCGGAGCAGACCGTGGCCGCGCTGCAGGCGCTGGCGCAGATCAGCGCCGCGCTCGACGGCCTGCCGCCGAAGCCGCGCGAGGCCTTTCTGATGCACTACCTCGACGGGCAGACGCATGCCAGCATCGCCGTGCATCTGGGCGTGTCGACACGGATGATCCATAAATACCTGGTGCAGGCGCTGGCGCATTGCGCGCTGGCGGATGACGACGCGGGCGCGGTGGAGACCCAACACGGCGTCACCGCTGCAGCGTCGCGCGCGCGATGACCGTGCGTCTTGAGGACGACGACCCGGTCGCGCAGGCCGCCGACTGGGTCGCCCGGCTGACCGCCGACGAGCCCCAGGAGCGCGCCACCGCCCAGATCAAGTTCGCACGCTGGAAGGCCGCCGACCCGCGGCAC
>NZ_JCBAJO010000243.1:0-6821 GCF_059772245.1 Cupriavidus sp. R6-3 | reverse complement strand
CAGTCGCGCGTGCGCGTGAACCGATGCGGCTGGAACGCCAGCACCAGGCGGCGGCCCGGGAACGCGCCGCGGGCGGCGGCCAGCGTCGCCGCCATCTCGACCGGGTGATGGCCGTAGTCGTCGACCAGCGTGAAGGTGCCGCTGCCGTCCGCGCAGGCCACCTCGCCATAGCGCTGGAAGCGCCGGCCGACGCCGTGGAATTCGCGCAGCGCCTTGACGATGGCGGCGTCGGGCACCTCCAGCTCGGTGGCGATCGCGATCGCCGCCAGCGCGTTCTGCACGTTGTGCAGGCCCGGCAGGTTCAGCACCACGTCGAGCGGCGGCTCGGCATGGTTGTTCAGCTGGCGCAGCACCGTGAAATGCATCTGGCCGTCGACCGCGCGGGCGTTGACCGCGCGCACCTGGGCGTCCTCGGCGAAGCCGTAGCGCACCACCGGCTTGGACACGAACGGCAGGATCTCGCGCACGTTCGGGTCGTCGACGCACAGCACCGCGATGCCGTAGAACGGCAGCCGCTGCGTGAATTCGATGAAGGCCTGCTTCAGACGGGCAAAGTCATGCCCGTAGGTGTCCATGTGGTCGGCGTCGATATTGGTGATGACCTCGATCACCGGGAACAGGTTCAGGAACGACGCGTCCGATTCGTCCGCCTCGGCGACGATGAAGTCGCCGGTGCCCAGCCGCGCGTTGGCGCCGGCCGAGTTCAGCCGGCCGCCGATCACGAAGGTCGGATCGAGTCCGCCCTCGGCCAGCACCGACGCCACCAGGCTGGTGGTGGTGGTCTTGCCGTGCGTGCCGGCGATCGCGACGCCCTGCTTCAGGCGCATCAGCTCGGCCAGCATCACCGCGCGCGGCACCACCGGAATGCGCTTGGCGCGCGCGGCCAGCACCTCGGGGTTGTCGCCGCTGACGGCGGTCGACACCACCACCGCGTTGGCGCCGGCGATATGCGCGGCGTCATGGCCGTGCATCACCGTCGCGCCCAGCGCGGTCAGGCGTCGCGTCGCGGCGTTGCTGCCCATGTCGGAACCGGACACCCGGTAGCCGAGATTGAGCAGCACCTCGGCGATGCCGCTCATGCCGGCGCCGCCGATGCCTACGAAGTGGATGTTCTTGACGATATGCTTCATGAATCCGTTGCTTGTCGGTGGACCTCGATCCCTCGGTTCCCCGTGCTCATTCCTGCCAAATCCCTGGCTAATCCCTGGCCAGCTCGCTGCAGACCTGCGCCACGCGCCGGGTCGCATCCGGCTTGGCGAGTCCGCGCGCACGCTGCGCCATCTCTTTCAGTTGCGGCCGCGACAGCCGGGCCAGCGTCTGCGCCAGCCCTTCCGCGGTCAATGCGTTCTGTTGCACCAGCAGCGCGGCGCCCTGTTCCGACAGGAAGCGCGCGTTGGTGGTCTGGTGGTCGTCCACCGCATGCGGGAACGGCACGAACAGCGCGGCCACGCCGGCGGCCGCCACTTCCGATACCGTCATCGCGCCGGCGCGGCAGATCACCAGATCGGCGTCGGCATACGCCTGCGCCATGTCGTCGATGAAGGGCACCGCTTCGGCCGCGACCCCTGCCGCGGCGTAGTTCGCCCGCAGCGTGTCGATCTGCTTGACGCCGGCCTGGTGCCGCACCAGCGGCCGCTCGCCTTCCGGCAGCAGCGCCAGCGCCTGCGGGACCACCGCATTGAGCGCCGCCGCGCCGAGGCTGCCGCCGACCACTAGCAGCCGCAGTGGACCCTGGCGGGCGTCGTAGCGCGCCGCCGGCTCGATCAGCGCCGCCACTTCCTCGCGCACCGGATTGCCGGTCCACTCGGCGCCGGGCAGCGTCTGCGGAAACGCGCACAGCACGCGATCGGCGACCTTGGCCAGCACCTTGTTGGCGAGCCCGGCGATCGAGTTCTGCTCGTGCAGCACCAGCGGCCGGCCCAGCAGCGAGGCCATCATGCCGGCCGGGAAGGTGATATAGCCGCCCATGCCGAGCACCACGCTCGGGCGCACCCGGCGCAGCGCGCCGATGCTCTGCCAGAACGCGCGCAGCAGGTTCAGGGGCAGCAGCAGCTTGGTCAGCAGCCCCTTGCCGCGCAACCCGCCGAACTGGATGAACTCCATCGGGATGTCGTGCTTCGGCACCAGGGTGGCTTCCATGCCGGTGCGGTTGCCGAGCCAGACCACGCGCCAGCCCTGCGCGCGCAGCGCATGCGCGACGGCGAGCCCCGGGAACACATGGCCCCCGGTGCCGCCCGCCATCACGAGCAGGGTGCGTGGCTGCGTGGAACTCATACCTTCCCTCCACGCATCAACACGCTGTTTTGGCTTCGGCCGCTTCGCTTAACTTCCTGCTGGCGCAGGAAGTTAGCCTGCGCCGAAATCGGGCGTTGCTGCGTTCCGGTCATACCTTCCCTCCACGCATCAACACGCTGTTTTGGCTTCGGCCGCTTCGCTTAACTTCCTGCTGGCGCAGGAAGTTAGCCTGCGCCGAAATCGGGCGTTGCTGCGTTCCGGTCATACCTTCCCTCCACGCATCAACACCCGATTTTCGTAATCGATACGGAGCAGCAAGGCCAACGCGACGCAGTTCATCAGGATCCCCGAACCGCCGTAGCTGACCATCGGCAGCGTCAGGCCCTTGGTCGGGAGCAGGCCCAGGTTCACGCCCATGTTGATGAAGGCCTGCCAGCCGATCCAGATGCCGATGCCCTTGGCGACCAGCCCGGCGAAGGTGCGGTCCAGCTGCAGCGCGGTGCGGCCGATCGAGAAGGCGCGGCGCACCAGCCAGTAGAACAGCACGATCGCGGTCAGCACGCCGATGAAGCCCAGCTCCTCGCCGATCACGGCCAGGATGAAGTCGGTATGCGCCTCGGGCAGGTAGTGCAGCTTCTCGATGCTGCCGCCCAGCCCCACCCCGGCCCATTCGCCGCGGCCGAAGGCGATCAGCGAATGCGTCAGCTGATAGGCCTTGCCCAGCGCGTATTCCTCGCGCCAGGGATCGAGATAGGCGAAGATCCGCTCGCGCCGCCACGGCGACACCGCGATCAGCAGCGCGAAGGTGCCCACCGCGATCGCCACCAGCGCGCCGAACAGCTTGCCGTTGACGCCGCCAAGGAACAGGATGCCCATCGCCACCGCGGCGATCACCAGGAAGGCGCCCATGTCGGGCTCGAGCAGCAGCAGCATGCCGACCACCGCCACCGCGACGCCCATCGGCAGGAAGCCCTTGCCCAGGCTCTGCATCCATTCCTGCTTGCGCACCGTGTAGTTGGCCGCGTACAACACCACCGCCAGCTTCATCAGCTCGGACGGCTGGAAGTTCATCAGGCCCAGCGGAATCCAGCGGCGCGCGCCGTTGACGCCCTTGCCGATGAAGGGCACCAGCACCAGGATCAGCAGGATCAGCGCCAGCACGAACAGCTTGGGCGCATAGCGGTCCCAGTACTTGACCGGCACCTGGAAGGCCAGCAGCCCGACGCCGAGCCCGATCAGCAGCGAGAACGCATGGCGGATCAGGAAATGGCTCTCGCGGTAATTGGCAAAGCGCGGCGAATCGGGCAGCGCGATGGTCGCCGAATAGACCATCACCAGGCCGAGCGCCAGCAGCACGATCGCCACCCACAGCAGCGGCTGGTCGTACTCCATCATCCGCGAGCGGGTCGGCTTGACGCCGGACACCGCATCGCGCAGCCCTTCCCAGGCATTGCCGATGGTCGCGCCGACGATGGTGGCGCCGACGAAGCCGCTGCGCTTGGCCTGGCGCTCTGCCTGCATCTCGCTCATGGCATGATCCCCCGGGACAGCGCCAGTTCTTCCACCGCGGCGCGGAACACTTGCGCGCGGTGCACGTAATTGCGGAACATGTCCAGGCTCGCGCAGGCCGGCGACAGCAGCACCACGTCACCCGCCTGGGCCTGTTCGGCGGCCAGCCGCACCGCCGCTTCCAGCGCGCCCTCGTCCGAGCCCGCGTCGAGCAGCGCAACTCCGGTGCCTTCCAGCGCCGCGCGCAGTTCGCCGGCGGCCTTGCCGATCAGCACCACCGCGCGCGCGTACTGCGCCACCGGCGCCGCCAGCGGCGAGAAATCCTGGCCCTTGCCCTCGCCACCGGCGATCAGCACCACGCGCTTGTCGAGCCCGGACAGCGCCGCGACGGTCGCGCCGACATTGGTGCCCTTGCTGTCGTCGAAATACTCGACGTCGTCGATGGTGGCGATCCACTCGACCCGGTGCGGCTCGCCGCGGTACTCGCGCAGGCCGTGCAGCAGCGCGTTCAGCGGCAGATCGATGGCGCGGCACAGCGCCAGCGCCGCCATCGCGTTGGTGGCGTTGTGCATGCCGCGGATATGCAGCGCATCGGCCGGCATCAGGCGCTTGTGCCGCACGGGTACCGGCGCGGCCTCGTCGCCCGCGGCGCTCTTGCGGCGGCGCGGCCTGGCCTCTTCAGTTTCGCCATCGGGCTCCGCCAGCACCAGCCAGGGCATGCCGCCCTCGCGCAGGATGCCGAAGCTGCCCGGCACTTCGGGCAGGTCGGTGCCGAAGGTCACCGGGACCATGCCCGGGCGCGCCATCTCCATCGTCAGGCGGTCGTTGCGGTTGAGCACCTGCACGCATGGGGCACCGTCGGCACCGTCGGCCCCCACGGGCTGCGCCGGCCCGAAGATGCGCTGCTTGGCGGCCGCGTAGGCCTGCATGGTGCCGTGCCAGTCCAGATGGTCCTGCGTGACGTTGAGCACCGCGGCCGCATGCGGCGCCAGCGTATGCGTGGTCTCCAGCTGGAAGCTGGACAGCTCGAGCACCCAGACCTCGGGCAGCGTCGCCGAGGCGATGCAGGCCGACAGCTTGTCCAGCGCCGACGGACTGATATTGCCGGCGACCGCGACGGTCTTGCCGGCGCGCTCGACCAGCCGGCCGGTCAGCGCGGTGGTGGTGGTCTTGCCGTTGGTGCCGGTGATCGCCAGCAGCTTCGGCGCGTAGCCGGCCTCCGCCTGCAGATGCGCCAGCGCGCGCGCGAACAGTTCGATCTCGCCCCACACCGGGATGCCGCGCTCGCGCGCCGCGTCCAGCAGCGCGCCGGTATCGGGCTCGGTGGGCGACAGGCCCGGGCTGATCGCGATCAGCCCGATGCCGTCGAGCAGCGCCGGCAGGGCGGACGCAAAGGCGGCGCCGCCGACGAATTCGGCCGAGGGCAGCTCGGCCTGCAGGAAGGCGAGATTGGCGGGCGCCGGACGCGTGTCGGCGACGCGCAGCGCGCAGCCATACCGGCCGCACCAGCGCGCCATCGCCAGGCCCGATTCACCGAGGCCCAGTACCAGCACATGAGGGGTCTGCAACTCGCCAAACACTTCGTTTCCTGCCCTTGATTTCCTGTCGTCGATTCAACTTGCCGGTCTGCGTTCCGCCTGTGCGCCTCAGCGCAGCTTCAGCGTCGACAGCCCGATCAGCACCAGCAGCAGCGTGATCACCCAGAAGCGGACCGTCACCTGCGTTTCCTTCCAGCCGCTCAGCTCGAAATGGTGGTGCAGCGGCGCCATGCGGAACAGCCGCCGCCCTTCGCCATAACGGCGCTTGGTGAACTTGAACCAGGTGACCTGCAGCATCACCGACACCGTCTCGGCGACGAACACGCCGCCCATCACGAACAGCACGATCTCCTGGCGCACGATCACGGCAATGGTGCCGAGCGCCCCGCCCAGCGCCAGCGCGCCGACATCGCCCATGAACACCTGCGCCGGATGCGCGTTGAACCACAGGAAGGCCAGGCCCGCGCCGGCCATCGCCGAGCAGAAGATCAGCAGCTCGCCCGCCCCGGGGATATGCGGGAACAGCAGGTACTTGCTGTAGACCGCGTTGCCCATCACGTAGGCGAACACGCCGAGCGCGCTGCCGACCAGCACCACCGGCATGATCACCAGGCCGTCGAGGCCGTCGGTCAGGTTGACGGCGTTGCTCGAGCCGACGATCACGAAATAGGTCAGCACGATGAAGCCGGCCACGCCCAGCGGGTAGCTGACCTCCTTGAAGAAGGGCACCAACAGGTTCGACTTGTAGGGCATGTCCAGCGACAGCCCGCCCTCGACCCAGCTCAGGAACAGCTCCCACACCTTGACGTTGCTGGCCTCGGAAATCGAGAAGGCCAGATAGACCGCGGCCACCAGCCCGATCAGCGTCTGCCAGAAATACTTCTCGCCGCTCGACATGCCACGCGGGTCGCGATAGACGACCTTGCGGTAGTCGTCGACCCAGCCGATCGCGCCGTAGCCGAAGGTCACCAGCATCACCACCCAGACGAAGCGGTTGCCCCAGTCGCACCACAGCACCGTCGAGATGCCGATCGACAGCAGCACCAGCACGCCGCCCATGGTCGGCGTGCCGGACTTGACCAGATGGGTCTGCGGGCCGATGGTGCGCACCGCCTGGCCGATCTTCATCTCGGTCAGCTTGCGAATCACCCACGGACCGAGCGCGAGGCCGATCACCAGCGCCGTGAGGTTGGCCATCACGGCGCGGAAGGTCAGATAGTTGACGACCCGCAGGAAGCTGTAGTCATCTTGCAGCCATTGGGCCAGGGCCAATAACATCGTTCTTCGTTTTCCTGTCTGCTGCCGCCGCCCCTCGTTCAGGGGCCTGGCGGCCAATTCCAATCAATCGTTAAGCTTCACTGCCGTTCAGTCTCAACCCTTGTTCGCCGGCCCCGCCGACTCAGCCGACCCGGCCGACGGCGTCACCAGCGCGTCGACCATGCGCTCCATCCGCATGAAGCGCGAGCCCTTGACCAGCACGGCGCTTGCCCGCGCGACGGTGCCGTCCGCATCGGCGGCCAGCCTCGTCGCCAGCGCGTC
>NZ_JCBAJO010000242.1:0-6824 GCF_059772245.1 Cupriavidus sp. R6-3 | reverse complement strand
CGGCGTGTCGGCCCCGGTGTTCGGCCCCGGCGGCGAACTGCGCGGCGCGCTGACGCTGACCTGCCCGGCCTCGCGCTATCGGCCCGATTTCCGCACCGACGTGCTGCGCGCCGCGCGCGCGCTGACCGAAACGCTGGGCGGCAGCTTCCCCTTCGACGACTGAGCGTGCGTCGGCCGGCTGGCGGCACGCCGAGGCTGCCGCCAGCCCATGCCCGACTCAAGGGGGATGCCCGGTGCCGGTGCGACGGCTATCATCAAAGGTTTTTGGGACGAGCGGCCGTGCCGCCGGGGCATATGCAACGCGGCATTTTCCGAGGGATACCGTGCAGCTAGACCAGCACAGCATTGTGATCGTCATGATGGTGGTGTTTTCCAGCACGCTGCTGATCTCGACGGGCCTTGTGTTCGCGCTGATCCGCACCGATGCCGGCCGCCTATGGGCCGGCGGCCATCTGGTGCTGTCCGCCGGCGGCCTGGCGCTGACGATCAACGCCGCCACGGTGCATCTGGTCGAAGTGGGCGCGGTGGCGGTGATGGTCTATCTGGCCGGCAAGCTGACGATCTATTGCGGCGTGCGCGTGCATCAGGGTTTGCCCGGATTCACCCGCATGCAGGGCGCCGCCGTGGTGGTCACCGTCGCCGCCGCCCTCGATGCGCTGACCGGACCCCATCCGGTACTGCAGCTGCATCGCGTCGCCTATGTCGCGCTGGCGCTGCTGTCGCTGACGACGATCCTCGTGCTGCTGCGCTCGCGCGTGCGCCATAGCGAGATCGGGCTGCCGCTGGTGCTGCTGGCGAGCGCGGTGCAGCTGTGCGCGCAGCTCTATGGCGCGTCCGCGGCCTGGCAGGCCGACAATGCGATTTCCGCGTCGCCGTTCAATGCGGCCAATCTGACCCACGACGCCACCTACAACGCCGTGGTGGTGCTCGCCCCGCTGGTGGCGACGCTGCTCGGGCTGTTCGGCTTCACCGTGATGGCGCTGGAGCAGGTGATCGCCAACAAGGAACGCGGCGCCCGCATCGACGGGCTGACCGGCCTGCTGAACCGCGCCGCGCTCGACAATGCCGCCAGCCGGCTGATCGTGTCCGCGCTGCGCAACCGGCAGGCGGTCGCCTGCCTGGTCATCGACGTCGATCATTTCAAGCAGGTCAACGACCGCAGCGGCCATCGCGCCGGCGATGCCGTGCTGCAGGCGATCGCCGAGGCGCTGGACAACTCGCGCCGCGCCTCCGATGTGGCCGGCCGCTACGGCGGCGAGGAATTCTGCGTGCTGTGTCCCCATACCGACGAGCATCAGGCCACCGCGCTGGCCCGGCGGATCCTGCGCAAGGTACGCGCGATCCCGCTGCCCGGGCCCGCGGGCAAGTTCGCCAGCGTCAGCATCGGCGTGGCGCAGCTGCGCGACGACGGTTCCGATTCGGTGGGGCTGTGGCAGCAATTGTTCGGCAACGCCGACCGGGCGCTGTACGAAGCGAAGCGGCGCGGGCGGGATCGCTACGTGCTAGCGTCCACGCTGGAGCGGGAGGAGGCGATCGCCGCGGCGGCGGAAATGGAGCGGGCGTCCGCATCGGACTCCGCGATGGCGTCGGTCATGGACGCCGATGCGCAGTCCGATCCCGCGCTGGCGGCCGATCTTCCTGGCGACACGCGCTGACCCGCCAGCGGCGACCCCTCCCAACGCACTAGTCCTTTCTGTCCGGCCGCCCACCCGACCGCTCACCCGACCTCTCGCCTGACAGCTCACCCGACCGTCAGCCCTGCGACTGCCGGGGCGACACCGCCTCCGGCACATCCCGCGGCGGGTGCCCGTCATAGGTCCAGATGAACTCTCGCGGCATCGGTCCCTTGTTGCGGCCGCCTTGCTCCGTCTGCTCCCACGCGTGCGCCAGGATGCCGACCGAGCGCGACAGGCAGAACAGCCCGCGCGCCAGCGGCGGCGGGAAACCGAGCTCGGCGTAGATCACCGCGGTGGCGCCGTCGATATTCATCGGCACCGGCCGCGATCGGCCCGCACCGAGCTCCACCTCCACCGCGCGCGCGATCGCGGCGAACCGCCCGCCGACCACGCCGTCGGCGGCGGCCTGGTCGACCAGTTCGAGCAGCCGCGGCGCGCGCGGATCGACCGGATGGAAGCGATGGCCGAACCCCGAGACGTACTTGCCGTGCAGCTCGCGCCAGGCCTGTAGGCCCGCGCGCACCGCTTCCGGCAGCGCGAGTCCCGCGTCGGCGCGCGCCGCGATATCCAGGTAGAGCGCGACCGCCTGCTCGCCGGCGCCGCCGTGCACGTCGCCGAGCAGATTGACGGCCGACGCCATCGCATTGTTCAGGCCCACGCCGCAGGTCGCCGCCATGCGCGCCACCGCGATGCTGGGCGCCTGCGGCCCATGGTCGACCGCGGACATCAGCGCGGCGTCGAGCAGGGCGGCCTGGCCCGGCGGCGGCAGTTCGCCGCGCAGCATCAGCCAGATCATCTGGGCGAACGAGACACGCCCGATCAGCTGCTCGATCGGATAGCCGCGATAGCGGATCACGCCGGGCTGCATGTCGATGATGGCGCTGCGCCACCAGTCTTCGGCGCGGCGCTGGCCGGCGTCCGGGTTGGAGGGATCGAATGCGGTCATAGGGCCTTCTCCGCCTGCATGGTGTCGATCTGCTCGGCGGTATAGCCGAGTTCGAGGAGGATGTCGCGCGTGTGCTGGCCCAGTTCGGGCGGCGGCGCATCGACCGCCGGCGCGGCGCCGTCGAGCTTGAAGCCGGTGCGCAGCAGACGCAGGTCGCGTCCCACGCCCGGCGCGTCGGCAAACTC
The DNA here is from genome assembly GCF_059772245.1 of Cupriavidus sp. R6-3. Taxonomy (NCBI): domain Bacteria; kingdom Pseudomonadati; phylum Pseudomonadota; class Betaproteobacteria; order Burkholderiales; family Burkholderiaceae; genus Cupriavidus; species Cupriavidus sp. R6-3. The sequence continues at coordinate 4,017 of NZ_JCBAJO010000242.1, read as the reverse complement.
GGCGACGATGCCGCGAGTGGCGACCTGCGGGTGGGCCAGCGTCTGCGGAACCGTATAGACCGGACCGGCCGGCACGCCCGCCTGGTTCAGCAGCGGCCACCAATGCGCGGTGGGCTGGCGCGTCAGCTGCGCCTCGAGCTCGCCCTGCAGCGCGGCGCGGTGCTGCAGCCGGGCCTGCCGCTCGGCAAAGCGCGGGTCGGTGGCCAGCTCGGGCCGGCCGATCACGCGGCAGACCGCCTCGAACTGTTCCTGCTTGTTGGCGGCGATATTGATCAGCCCGTCGCCGGTGCGGAAGGTGCCCGAGGGGCTCGCGGTCATGTTGTCGTTGCCCATCGGCGCCGGTTCGCGCCCGGCCACCAGGTAGTTCGACACGACCCAGCCCATCGTCGCCAGCGTCGATTCGAGCATCGACACGTCGATCAGATAGCCCTCGGTGCGGTCGCGATCCGCCAGCGCCGCGGCCACCGCCAGCGCCGCGGTCAGCCCTCCGACGGTGTCCGAGACCGGATAGCCGACGCGATACGGCGCGGTCTCGGCATCGCCGGTGATGCTCATCACGCCGGCCATGCCCTGGATGATCTGGTCGTAGGCCGGCAGGTCGGCCAGCGGGCCGTCCTGGCCGAAGCCGGAAATCGCGCAATAGATCAGCCGAGGATTGTCCTGCTTCAGCGTGTCGTAGCCGAGCCCGAGCCTCGCCATCACGCCCGGGCGGAAGTTCTCGACCAGCACGTCGGACTCGCTGACCAGCCGGCGCAGCGCCTGCTTGCCGAGCGGATGCTTCAGGTTCAGCGTGATCGAGCGCTTGCCGGGGTTCTGCGCGAGGAAGGACACGCCCATCAGCCTGCGGTTCAGCTCGGCGTCGGCGCCCAGCTGGCGCGCCAGGTCGCCGGTGCCGGGCGTCTCCACCTTGATCACGTCCGCGCCCAAGTGCGCGAGTTGATGGCAGCAGAAGGGGCCGGCCAGCACATTGGTCAGGTCGAGCACGCGGATGCCGCGCAGCGGCTTGCGGCGGTCTTTCGGCGCGGCCCCGGGTGGGCTGCCGTTGGGGGAGTCGGGATTCATGGCGATCTCGCCGAAGTTCTTTTACATTCCGTACAACAGAACATCGGTCTTTTGAAAGGAACAATGCGCGCCAGCATAGAAGCCGGGAACGGGGGCTGTCAAGGCAAGTTGGCATGTCCGGCCCGCGTTCGGCCTTGTTGCTATAATCGCCCGACCCCCCAACACCGATCGCGGGTTCGCACGCGCCGGTCGTGGTCCCGCCCCGCCGGCTGCCTCGCGATGTCATTGCGTGACGAGGAGTGATGTGGCTGAAATCCAGATCGCCTTGACCGGTTCGCCGCCCGCAGTGGACCCCGTGGACACCCAGGATCGGCCGGACACCGTCGTCTCCCTCGCGCCATCCCTCCCTTCGTTCACCGCCCCCACTGACCTCGCCGGCTCACGGCTCGATGCCGCGATCGCGCACGCCGTCGACGCGCTGATCGCGCGGCAGCGGCCCGACGGCCATTGGGTGTTCGAGCTCGAGGCCGATACCACGATCCCGTCCGAATACGTGCTGCTGGTCCACTATCTGGGCGAGGCGGCCGATCCCGCGCGGGAGGGGCGCATCGCGCGCTATCTGCTGCGCCGGCAGAACGATGACGGCGGCTGGCCACTGTTTCATGGCGGCGCGTCCGATATCAGCGCCAGCGTCAAGGCGTATTTCGCGCTGAAGATGATCGGCGAGCCGGTCGATGCGCCGGCGATGCGGCGCGCGCGCGAGCGGATCCTGGCGCTGGGCGGTGCCGAAGCGAGCAATGTGTTCACGCGCACGCTGCTGGCGCTGTACGGCGTGATGCCATGGCGCGCGGTGCCGCTGATGCCGGTCGAGATCATGCTGCTGCCGCTGTGGTTTCCCTTTCATCTGTCGAAGATCTCGTACTGGGCACGCACGGTGATCGTGCCGCTGCTGGTGCTGAACACGCTGCGTCCGTGCGCGCGCAATCCGCGCCGCGTCGGCATCGACGAACTGTTTCGCCGGCCCAGCCAGGCCGCGCGGATGCCGGGCAGGGCGCCGCACCAGAGCCGCTTCTGGTATGCGGTGTTCCGCGGCGTCGATGTCGCGCTGCGCGTGCTCGAACCCCTGTCGCCGCGCGCGCTGCGCCAGCGCGCGATGCAGCAGGCCGAGCGCTTCGTGCGCGAGCGCCTGAACGGCGACGACGGCCTCGGCGCCATCTTTCCCGCGATGGTCAACGCGGTGATGATGTTCGATGCGCTCGGCGTGCCGCGCGACGAGCCCGCGGTCGCGCAGGCCCGCGCGGCGCTGGACCGTCTGCTGGTCGAGCATGGCGGCGAGGGCGATGAGACGTACTGCCAGCCCTGCTTCTCGCCGGTGTGGGACACCTCGCTGACCTGCCATGCGATGCTCGAAGCCGGCGGTGAACGCGCGCTGGCGGCGGCGCGGCGCGCGCTCGACTGGCTGCTGCCCTTGCAGGTGCTCGACGTGCGCGGCGACTGGACGGTGCGCCGGCCGCATCTGCGCCCTGGCGGCTGGGCCTTCCAGTATGCCAATCCCCACTATCCCGATGTCGACGACACGGCCGTGGTCGCGATGGCGCTCGATCGCGCCGCGCGTGGCGATGCGCGCTGGGGCGGCCGCGTCGCGCCCGCGCTGGCTCGCGCCCGCGAATGGATCGAAGGCATGCAGAGCAGCGACGGCGGTTGGGGCGCGTTCGAACCGGAAAACACGCACAGCCATCTGAACAGCATCCCGTTCGCCGATCATGGCGCGCTGCTCGATCCGCCCACCGCCGACGTGTCGGCGCGCTGCCTGTCGATGCTGGCGCAGCTGGGCGAATTGCCGGCGAACAGCCGCGCCGCCGCGCAGGCGCTGCGCTATCTGCTCGATGAGCAGGAGGCAAACGGCAGCTGGTATGGGCGCTGGGGCACCAACTACCTGTATGGCACGTGGAGCGCGCTGTGCGCGCTGCAGGCGGCCGGGCTCGGGCCCGATGCCGCGCCGGTGCGCCGCGCCGCGCAGTGGCTGCTGTCGGTACAGAACGAGGACGGCGGCTGGGGCGAGGACGGCAGCAGCTACCGGCTCGATTACCGCGGCCACGAGAGCGCGCCGAGCACGCCGTCGCAGACCGCCTGGGCGCTGCTGGGCCTGATGGCGGCCGGCTGCCGCGAGCAGCCGGCGGTCGCGCGCGGCATCGACTATCTGCTGCGCGAGCAGCGCGCCGACGGGCTGTGGGACGAGCAGCATTTCACCGCGGTCGGCTTTCCGCGCGTGTTCTATCTGCGCTATCACGGCTATGCGCGGTATTTCCCGCTGTGGGCGCTGGCGCGCTACCGCAATCTCGGCAATCCCGGCAACCTTGCCAATCCCGGCGACCCGGGTGATCCCGGCAATCGTGGAGGCCTCGGCAGTTCGGCCGATGCCGCCGTTCCCAACGATGCCGCGGGCCGCATGCCATGGGGCATGTGACAGATGCCGCGAACTGCGCCGATGCCGATGCGCCGCGCTGGCTCGTCGTCACCGGCATGGCCTTCGAGGCGCGGCTGCTGAACTGGCCAGACGCCACCACGTTGAGCGGCCTGCGCGGCGATGCCCTCGACCATGCGCTCACCGCCGCGCTGAGCCCCACGGTTACGGCCGCGCTGACCGCCGCGCCGACCCCCACGGTTACGGCCGCGCTAACGGCCCCTTTGCGCGACGGCAAGGAACCGGCGCACCGCTACGCCGGGGTGATCAGCTTCGGCGTCGCTGGCGGGCTCGATCCCGCGCTGCCGCCAGGCAGCGTGATCGTGGCCGATGCCGTGGCGGCTGACGGCTCGCGCTTCGACACCGACGCCCGCTGGGCCAGCGCGATTCGCCTGGCCTTACCCGAGGCGGTCGACGGCACGATCGTGGGAGTGGACTCGCCAGCCGCAACGATTGCCGACAAGCGGTCGCTGCATGCGGCGACCGGCGCGGTGGCCGTCGACATGGAGTCGCACCGCATTGCCGCGGCGGCGCGCGCGGCGGGGCTGCCG
>NZ_JCBAJO010000241.1:0-6865 GCF_059772245.1 Cupriavidus sp. R6-3 | reverse complement strand
GCATTGGCAACCGCCGCGGCGAACTGCCCGATGCCATGCCAGCCGGTGGCGCGGCCGAGCTTCTTGCCGCGGTGGAAGAACATGAACACCGGGATGCCGTACAGCCCGAAGCGCCGTCCCAGCGCCGGATAGGTGTAGACGTCGGCATGCAGCCAGTGCAGATCGAGCTGGCGCAGCGGGTCCGGATTGGCCAGCATGGCCTTCTTGGCCATCTCGCAGTTGTAGCAGTCCTCGCCCCAGAAGAACACGCAGACCAGCTTGTCGCCGGCGGCGGCGAGCGCGTCGTCGATGGTGTCATGATCGACCGCGCGCATGCCGAAGGCCTCGAACGCGCGGTGATCCGTATGGGGCGCCGGCGCTGCGCCGAACGGGTAAGGCATCGCATTTCTCCACAAACGAGAACGCCCGGTGCCGAAACGGCGCCGGGCGTGGCTGCGCATCGGAGGCAGGCCGGTCTGCCCGCCGACCCTTACTTCGGCGCAGCCACCGTCACCAATGCGGGCCGCAGGACCCGGTCCGCGATCAGATAGCCGCGTTGCAGCACGGCCACCACCGTATTCGGTTCCTGCTCCGAAGGCACCATCGAAATCGCCTGGTGCCGATGCGGGTCGAACTTCTCGCCGACCGGATTCAGTTCGACCATGCGGCCCTTCTCGAAGGCGCTGGCCAGCTGCTTGGCGGTCAGTTCGACCCCCTCGCGCAGCTTGGCGATATCGCCCGACCCATCGGCCAGCGCGGCCTGCAGGCTGTCCATCACCGGCAGCAGATGCTCGGCGAAGCTCTCGATGGCGAACTTGTGGGCCTTTGCCACGTCCTCCTGCGCCCGGCGCCGGATGTTTTCGGCCTCGGCGACGGCACGCAGATACAGATCGTAGTTCTCGCGTGCCTTGGCTTCCTGCTCGGCCAGCTGTGCGGCGAGCTGGGTGGCCACGTCATCCGCGGCTGCGGCGGGCTCGGTCGTCTGGTTCGGCGTTGCCGGTTGCGCGGCTTGCGCTTCGGCGGCCTGGTCGGCGGGCGAGGTCGGCGGCGTGTTGGATGGCGTTTGCTTCTGGTCTTCCATGTCGATCCGTTTCAGAACAAGTTGCGGCCGCACCGGCGGTCCGCCTGGGGTCAATCGGAATTCAGCTGGCAACTGGTGGCGCCAAGCCGATATTTCAAGAGCGGATGGACATCTGCAGGAAACATCAGCTTACAAACTTAAACCAGTGCTGCGGGGAGTGAAATTGCTTTGCCGCAGTGCAGCTTCTAAGATAAATCCAAAAAAACGACAAAACTGCCGGGGTGCCGTCCCATATTGAAGTCTTTCCTGCCGGGGTAAGGCCATGCGCAAGCTGCCGAAGCCGTCGAACAAAACGCCGAAGTTTTCGCTCTTCACCCTGCTGGTACTTCTTTCGCTGGCGGCCCTGACCGTCTTCATCTGGCTCTCCGACGGACTGACCCCGCGCGACAGCGTGGCAGGCGGCGCCGATCCGGCGCTGCGCCAATACATCATCCAGTATTCCCGCTGACACACGGCCCGCCCGCGCGGGCCGTGCCGCTTCGGTTCACCCTTTCAGATCCTCGATGCGGCGGCGGTCCCGCTTCGTCGGGCGCCCCTGCAATTGCGACGCCGGCTCGACATGCAGACGCCGCCGTTCGGCCTCGGCGGCGCGCCGCGTCCGGCTTTCCTCGGTTTCCTCGTAGAGCGTCTGGGCGACGGAGGCCGGCCCGCGGGCCGGGGCGACGCCCTTGACCACCAGCTCCCAGCGCTGCTGATGGGCGTCGATGCGTATCGTGTCGCCCGGCTTGACCTCCCGCGAATTCTTGCATGGCTGGCCGTTGACCTCCACCCGGCCCCGCTCGACGGCCTCCGCCGCCAGCGAGCGGGTCTTGAAGAAGCGCGCGCACCACAGCCACTTGTCGATGCGCTGGCGCGCATCGTCCTCGTATGACGGATTCATGCCGCCGCCCCCCTTGCCTGCGCCAGCGAGCGCCTGGCCTCCAGTTCGTGCGCGTGCGGCAGCCGCAGGGGCCAGCCCTGCATATGCTGCAGCGCAATCTCCGACAGCGCGGTGATCCAGAACGGCGCGTCATTCAGGCACGGAATGAAGTGGAACTCCTTGCCGCCGGCGACCTTGAATTCGGACTGCCCTTCCATCGCGATCTCTTCCAGCGTCTCGATGCAGTCGGCCGGAAAGCCCGGGCAGAACACGTCGACCCGCGCGGTGCCGACCTTGCCAAGCTCGGTCAGCGTCGGCGCGGTATAGGGCTGCAGCCACTCGGCCTTGCCGAAGCGCGACTGGAACGTGACCTGGTACTGGCCGGGCTGCAGACCCAGCGCCTCGCCCAGCATGCGGCCGGTCTTCAGGCATTCGCAGTGATACGGATCGCCCAATTCCAGCGTGCGCCGCGGCACGCCGTGAAAGGACAGGATCAGGCGGTCGCCGCGCGCGAAATCGGGCGGGCCGTGCTGGGCCCAATAGGCGCCGACCTGCTGGTGCAGCGCGCCCAGGTAGGCCGGATGATCGTGGAAATGCTTGACCAGCCGAAGCTCGGGCTGGTTGCGCCATTCGCCGAGCACGCGGAACAGCTCGTCGAAGGCGGTCGCGGTGGTGGTGCCGGAATACTGCGGGTACATCGGCAGCGCCAGGATGCGCTCGCAGCCCTGGCGCCGCAGCGCCTCCATCACGGATGGGATCGACGGGTTGCCGTAGCGCATCGCGCAGGCCACCGTCACGTCGTGTCCCTGCTGCGCCAGCAACTGCTGCAGCGCATGCGCCTGCCGTTCGGTGTGGACCAGCAGCGGCGAGCCGGTCCGGTGGGCCTCGCGCAGCCAGATCGATTCGTACTTGAGCGCCGACGCGCGCGAGCGCAGCGGCAGGATCAGCCCGTACAGCACCGGCAGCCAGGCCGCGCGCGGAATCTCCACCACGCGCGGATCGGACAGGAACTGCTTCAGATAGCGGCCGACCGCCTTCGGGGTCGGCTCGTCGGGCGTGCCCAGATTGATCAGCAGGATCGCCGTGCGGGGCGCCTGCCCATGCCGATAGGCCGGTTCTGCGGTAAAGGTCATAGGGATTCCGGTATCGCTGGGGCGCGAAGGCCGCCCTGCGCGTGGCGGCCCGCCCTGGCCGCCATCAGTTCTGGCTGCTCAGCGCGCTCGACAGCAGCCGCGCGGTGATATCGACGATCGGGATCACCCGGTCATAGGCCATCCGCGTCGGGCCGATCACGCCCAGCGTGCCGACGATCTGGCCGTCGACCTCGTACGGCGCGGTGATCACCGCCATGTCCTCGAGCGGCACCAGCCGGCTCTCGCCGCCGATGAAGATCTGCACGCCCTCGGCATGGCTGGACACATCGAGCAGCTGCAGCAGGCTGGTCTTGTGCTCGAACACGTCGAACAGCCGGCGCAGCTTGTCCATGCTCGAGGCCAGGTCCTCGACCTCGAGCAGCTTGCGTTCGCCCGAGATATAGACCTGGTCGTCCTCGTCGGCCATCGCGCTGCTGCCGGCCTCGACCGCGGCCTGCATCAGTTCGGACATGTCGATGCGCAGCGCCTTCAGTTCGTCGCGCAGCCGCTCCCGCACCGTGTCGAAGCGCATGCCGGCGTAATGCGTGTTGATGAAATTGGCCGCCTCGACCAGCTGCGACGCGCTGTAGGGCAGCTCGGTCTGGATGATGCGGTTCTGCACGTCCCCTTCGGGCGTCACGATGATCAGCAGGATGCGCTTGTCGGACAGCCGCATGAATTCGATCTGCCGGAACGCCTGCGCGCGGCGCGGGGTCATCACCACGCCGGCGAACTGCGACAGGTTCGACAGCGTGCGCGCGGCGGTGGTGATCATCCGCTGCGGGCTCTGTTCCTGCGCGCCGAGTTCGCCCTGGATCAGCCCGGCCAGCTTGGTGCGGTTGAACTGGCTGTCGAGCGGCTGGGCCGTCAGCATGGTGTCGACGAACAACCGGTAGCCGCGCGGGGTCGGAATGCGCCCCGCCGACGTGTGCGGGCTGGCAATGAAGCCCATCTCCTCCAGGTCCGACATCACGTTGCGGATGGTCGCCGGCGACAGGTCCAGTCCCGAGTACTTCGACAGCGTACGCGAGCCGACCGGCTGCCCTTCGGCGATGTAGCGCTCGATCAGGGTCTTGAGAAGGGTTTTCGCTCGTTCGTCCATGGTGTCCCGATTTTACGCAAGTTTTGCGCGCCGGGGCTCGCGCTGGCACTCGCCCCCCGCCCCGTGCTGACAATGGTCATGGCGGTATGGTCTAATCCGGGCATGTCTGCACACCCCAAGTCCGGCGCCGCGCACGCGCCCTTTCGCACGGTCGCCCTGGTCGGCAGGTATTCGACCGCGGGCATCGAGGGCCCGCTCGAGGAACTGGCGGCCTGCATCCTGCGCAACGGCCAGGACGTGGTGTTCGAACGCGAGACGGCGCTGGCGACCGGCCTGACCGACTACCCCGCGCTGTCCGCCGAAGAGATCGGCCGGCAGGCCGACGTCGCCGTGGTGCTCGGCGGCGACGGCACGCTGCTCGGCATCGCGCGCCAGCTGGCCGGCTTCTCGGTGCCGCTGATCGGCGTCAACCACGGCCGCCTCGGCTTCATGACGGACATCCCGCTGGAGGATGTGCAATCGGTGCTGCCGGCCATGCTCAGCGGCCACTACGAGCCCGAGAACCGCATGCTGCTCGAATCGCGCGTGATCCGCGACGAGGGCGTGATCTTCTCCGCGCTGGCCCTGAACGACGTGGTGGTCAATCGCTCGGGCATCTCCGGCATGGTCGAGCTGGCGGTCTCGGTGGACGGCTACTTCATGTACAACCAGCGTTCGGACGGCCTGATCGTGTCGACGCCGACCGGCTCGACCGCCTATGCGCTGTCGGCCGGCGGGCCGATCCTGCATCCGACGCTGTCCGGACTGGTGCTGGTGCCGATCGCCCCGCATGCGCTGTCGAACCGGCCGATCGTGCTGCCGCACGACGCCGAGGTGTCGATCGAGGTCGCCACCGCCCGCGATGCCAGCGTCAACTTCGACATGCAGTCGCTGACCTCGCTGCTGCCCGGCGACCGCATCGTCGTGCGCCGCTCGGCCAGGACCATCAACCTGCTTCACCCGGTCGGCTACAACTACTACGCCACGCTGCGCAAGAAGCTGCACTGGCACGAGTACCCGACCGAAGACAACCGGCTCTGAGCGCCAGCGCACCCCGCCGGTCCCGATCCCTCCCAAGTCACCGCCGCCTTCCGTCTCCCAAGATGCTGCGCAGCCTGTCCATCCGCGATTTCGTCATCGTCGACACGCTCGACCTCGACTTCACCGCCGGCTTTACCGTGTTCACCGGCGAGACCGGTGCCGGCAAGTCGATCCTGATCGATGCGCTCGCGCTGGTGCTCGGCGAGCGCGCCGATGCCGGCGTGGTGCGCGAGGGCGCGGCGCGCGCCAGCGTCAGCGCCACCTTCTCCACGCACCCCGCGCTGGACGCCTGGCTCAACGAGCAGGCGCTGGCCGAGGACGACGGCAACGTGCTGCTGCGCCGGGTCGTCGATGCCAACGGCCGCAGCAAGGCCTTCATCAACGGCAACGCCGCCACGCTCGCGCAGCTGCGCGAGGTCGGCGACCAGCTGGTCGACATCCACGGACAGCACGCCCACCAGCTGCTGCTGCGGCCGGACGCGCAGCGGCTGCTGCTCGACGCGCACGCGGGCCTGACCGCGCAGGCCGCCGCGGTGGCCGAGGCCTGGCGCACATGGCGGGCCTGCGTGCGCCAGCGCGAGGCCGTCGAACAGCAGTCGCGCGAGATGCAGCTCGAACGCGAGCGGCTCGAGTGGCAGGTCGGCGAGCTCGACAAGCTGGCGCCGCAGGCCGGCGAATGGGAAGCGATCCAGGGCGAGCACAAGCGCCTGTCGCATGCGGCCAATCTGCTCGAGGGCGGCCGCGCCGCGCTCGATGCGCTGTCGGAGGCCGACGGCGCGGTGCTGTCGGCGCTCAATGCAATGGCGCACCGGCTGCGCCAGCTGGCCGAGGTCGACCCCGCGCTCGCCGATGTGGTGACCGCGCTCGAAGCGGCCGAGGTGCAGGCCGAGGAAGCGGCCCACTCGCTGACCCGCTACGTCGACCGGCTCGAGCTCGATCCCGAGCGGCTGCAGGTGGTCGAGGAGCGGATGCAGGCCTTGCACACCGCCGCGCGCAAGTTCCGCGTGCCGCCCGAACAGTTGCCCGAGGAACTGCTGGCGCGCCGCCAGCAGCTCGACGACCTGCAGGCCGCGCAGGACCTGAACAAGATCACCGCGCGCGAGGCGGCGGCCCGCGCCGCCTACCTGACCATCGCACGCCATCTGAGCGACAGCCGGCGCGAGGCCGCCGAGCGGCTGTCGGCGGCTGTCACCGAGGCGATGCAGGGCCTGTCGATGGCCGGTGGCAGCTTCACCGTCGCGCTGCACCCGCTCGAGGAAGGCGCCAGCCACGGGCTCGAACAGGTCGAGTTCCTGGTGGCCGGCCATGCGGGGGTCAGCGCCCGGCCGCTGGCCAAGGTCGCGTCGGGCGGGGAACTGGCGCGGATCAGCCTGGCGATCTCGGTGATCACCAGCGAGGCCGCGCCGACGCCGACGCTGATCTTCGACGAGGTCGATACCGGCATCGGCGGCGCGGTCGCCGAGGTGGTCGGCCGCCGGCTGCAGGAGCTTGGCCGCGCGCGCCAGGTCCTGTGCGTGACCCACCTGCCCCAGGTCGCCGCGCAGGCCGGCACGCACCTGCTGGTCAGCAAGGAGACCGTCGGCGATGGCGGCGAGGCCGTGACGCGCTCGCAGATCCGCGTGCTCGACGCCGCCGGCCGCGTGGTCGAGACCGCGCGCATGCTGGGCGGCGCGACGGTGACCGCCACCACG
>NZ_JCBAJO010000240.1:0-6978 GCF_059772245.1 Cupriavidus sp. R6-3 | reverse complement strand
GCCGCAGCCGGCGAACCCGACAGGCCGGGCGCACCGAACGCACCGGTCACGCTGACCGTCAACGGCAAGCGCCATCAGCTCGCGCTCGATGTCCGCACCTCGCTGCTCGACGCGCTGCGCGAGACGCTGCATCTGACCGGCACCAAGAAGGGCTGCGACCACGGGCAATGCGGCGCATGCACGGTGCTGCTGAATGGCCGCCGCATCAACTCGTGCCTGACGCTGGCGGTGATGCACCAGCAGGACGAGATCACCACGATCGAGGGCCTGGAGCGCGGCGGGCAGCTGCATCCGGTGCAGGCCGCCTTCATCGCGCACGACGGCTTCCAGTGCGGCTTCTGCACGCCCGGGCAGATCTGCTCCGCGGTCGGCATGCTGCGCGAGGTCGCCGACGGCGTGCCCAGCCATGCCAGTGCCGACCTGAGCGGCGCCCGCACGGTGTCGCTGCAGGACCTGAGCGAGGCCGAGGTGCGCGAACGCATGAGCGGCAACCTGTGCCGCTGCAGCGCCTATCCGAATATCGTCGCCGCGATCCGCAGCGCGGCCGGGAGCCAGCGATGATCCCATTCACCTACGAGCGCCCGACCGCGCTCAGGGAGGCGGTCGCGGCAGCGGCCCAGCCCGACGCGCGCTTCATCGCCGGCGGCACCAATCTGCTCGACCTGATGAAGCTGCAGATCGAGCGGCCCACGCGGCTGGTCGACGTCAACGCGCTGCCGCTGCAGGGCATCGAGGCCGGCGCCGACGGCACGCTGCGCATCGGCGCGACCGTGCGCAACAGCGACCTCGCGGCCCACCCGCTGGTGCGCGTACGCTATCCGCTGCTGACGCGCGCGCTGCTGGCCGGCGCCTCCGCGCAGATCCGCAACAAGGCCACCACCGCCGGCAATCTGCTGCAGCGCACGCGCTGCCCCTACTTCTACGACACCGCGATGCCGTGCAACAAGCGCTCGCCCGGATCGGGTTGCGCGGCGCTGCGCGGCTTCAACCGCATGCATGCGGTGGTCGGCCACAGCGAGGCCTGCATCGCGGTGCATCCGTCCGACATGGCGGTCGCGCTGAGCGCGCTCGACGCGCGCATCGAGACCGTGCAGCCCGATGGTCGCATGCGCGTGATCCCGATCCAGCAGCTCTATCGCGCGCCGGGACAGACGCCGCATCTGGAGACCAACCTGGCGCCGGGAGAGCTGATCGGCGCGGTGGTGCTGCCGCCGCCTCCGCCCGGCGTGCAGTCGTACCGCAAGGTGCGCGACCGCGCCTCGTTCGCGTTCGCGCTGGTATCGGTGGCGCTCGTCGCGCAAGTCGACGGCGGTCGCATGCACAACGTGCGCGCGGCCTTCGGCGGCATCGCCTATCGGCCGTGGCGCGTTCCCGAGGTCGAGGCGATGCTCACCGGCAAGGCGCCGTCGGCCCAGCTGTTCGCCCGGGCCGCCGACGCGGCGCTGGCCGGGGCGCGCGGCTTCGGCGGCAACGATTTCAAGATTCCGCTGGCCAGGCAGTTGCTGCAGGCCAGCCTGACGCAGGCATCGCAACGCGACGGAGCCCACCATGGATGAACTTCAGCAGCGCCAGCGCAGCGGCCAGCAATGGATCGGCGCGCCGGTCGATCGGGTCGAGGGGCGCCTCAAGGTCACCGGCCGCGCGGTCTATGCCTGCGATCACGTGCCGAACGGCCGGCTCGCCTACGGCTATCTGGTCGAAAGCACGATCGCGCGCGGCCGCATCGCCGCGATCGATACCGAGGCCGCCGCGCAGATGCCCGGCGTGATCCTGATCGCCACCCATCGCAACGCGCCGGCGCAATCGCCCTACGGCCCGCCCAAGGTGGCGCGGCGCTTCGAACGGCCCAAGCCCATGCTCGACAGCGACCGCGTGCGCCACTACGGCCAGCCGGTCGCGCTGGTGATCGCCGAATCGTTCGAGGCCGCGCGCGACGCCGCGGCGCGCGTGCGGGTGCGGTACACGCCCGAATGGGGCGCGAAATTCGACATGACCGCCGAGCTTCGCAACGCCTACGTGCCGGACGGCATCAATGCCGGCATGCCGCACGACACCGCGGTCGGCGACTTCGATGCTGCGTTTGCCGCCGCACCGGTGCGGATCGACGCCACCTACACGACCCCGTACGAACACGTCAATCCGATGGAGCCGCACGGCACCGTCGCGCAGTGGTCGGGAGACCGGCTGCTGATCCATACCTCGACCCAGATGGTCGACACCTGCCAGATCGCGGTGTCGCGCACGCTGAATCTGCCGGCCGAGAATGTGCGCGTGGTCTGCAAGCATGTCGGCGGTGGCTTCGGCTCCAAGGTGCCGACCCATGCCGACGCGATCCTGGCTGCGATCGGCGCGCGCATGACAGGGCGGCCGGTCAAGGTCACGCTGACGCGGCAGCAGATGTTCGCCAACACCAACCATCGCACCGAAACACGCCAGCGCATCCGCCTGGCCGCCGGCCGCGATGGCCGCATGACCGCGCTGGCGCACGACGTGATCGAGCAGACCGCGATGTACGACGAATTCGCCGAGCAGACCGCAGCCTTCACGCGCTCGCTGTATGCCGCGCCGAACCGGCGCACCAGCCATCGGCTGGTCCGGCTCGACCTGCCGCCCTCGGACATCATGCGCGCGCCGGGCGAGGCGCCGGGCGCGCTGGCGCTCGAATGCGCGGTCGACGAGCTGGCGCATGCGCTGCGGATGGACCCGATCGAATTGCGTATCCGCAACGAGCCGCGCGTCGATCCCGAGCGCAACGTGCCATTTTCCACACGGGGCCTGGTCGCCTGCATGCGCGAGGGCGCCGAGCGCTTCGGCTGGTCGCGCCGCCCCTCGACGCCGGGCAATATGCGCGACGGGCGCTGGCTGATCGGCTACGGCATGTCGGCGGCAATCCGGCCGAACTACCTGCAGGCGTCAAAGGCGGAGGTCACGCTGTATCGCGATGCCACCGCGCGCGTGCGGCTGTCGATGACCGATATCGGCACCGGCACCTATACGATCCTGACGCAGATCGCGGCGCAATCGCTTGGCCTGCCGATGCAGGCGGTGCAGGTCGAGATGGGCGACAGCGACTTCCCGCCGACACCGGGCTCCGGCGGCTCCTGGGGTGCGGCCAGCACCGGCTCGGCCGTGTTCAATACCTGCGCCGCGCTGTGCCGCCGGCTTGCGGAGGTCGCCGCGGCGGACCGCGCCTCGCCGCTGTTCGGCACCGACCCGGCGCAGGCTCGCCTGGCGGACGGCCGCCTGCATGCCGGTGGCAGATCGGAGCCGGTGGGCGCGCTGCTCGCCCGTGCGATGCCCGACGGGCTCAGCGTCACCGGCGAGGTGCAGCGCGGTCCGGAATACCAGACTTATTCGCAGCACGCCTACGGCGCGCATTTCGCCGAGGTCGGCGTCGACATGGACACCGGCGAAATCCGGCTGCGGCGCATGCTGGGCGTATTCGCCGCGGGCCGCATCCTGAACCCAAAGACGGCGCGCTCGCAGATGATCGGCGGCATGATCTGGGGCGTGGGGGCGGCGCTGATGGAAGAGACCATGGTCGACCCGCGCTACGGCGCCTTCGTCAATCGCGACCTGGCCGGCTACCACGTGCCCGCGCATGCGGACATCCCGGCGATCGAGGCGGTCTTCCTCGACGAATACGACGACAAGGCCAATCCGCTCGGCGCCAAGGGCGTCGGCGAGCTGGGCATCTGCGGCGCAGGGGCGTCGCTGGCCAATGCCGTGTTCAATGCGACCGGCATCCGGCTGCGCAGCTATCCGCTGACGCTGGACAAGGTGCTGGACGGCATGCGGGCTTGATCGGGCGAAGGACAGGCATGGCACGCGCTTCGCATCGGCGACGTTAGAATGCATCGGCTACTGCGGCGGCAAGCCGCACCGCAAGTCGACCTGCGAGCCCAACCGCAAGCCCAACGCAAGCCCAACGCAAGTCGAACCGCAAGCCGACCTGCAAGCCGCACCGCAAGCCAATCGCCAAGCGACCGTCATGCCCGTCCATGCCACCGATACCGGGGATTCATGGGTACCGCCCCCGGATTCTCCCCAGGCCCGTGCCCTGGCCCATGTCGCCGCACGCAGCCTCGGCGAGCCGATCGACCCGACGCTGCGCGTCACGCTCAATTTCCATCCCGACCGCCTGCACCGCGGCGTGCCGTTCCTGCAGGCGCTTGCCAACGACGGCGTCTATCGCTCGCAGTTCGAGACCGGCACCAGCAATGGCGGCCTGACCGCGCATCCCGGCGGCGACCGCTGGCAGTGGGAGAGCCGGCTGTTCGGCGGCGCCTACGATGACGCCGCGCCGGCCGAGCGCCCGAAGTACGGCGCGCTCAATTTCCGCGGCCGTGCCACCGGCGGCTCGCCGCGCTTCGGCTCGGCGCATCTGCGGCTCACCGGCGCGGTGCTGGGGCGCACGACTTTCTGCTATCCCGACAGCGTCTACGAGCCGACGGCGTTCGGCGTGGCCGAGCGCATGGGCCTGATGGCGCTGGCAGCCACGGCGCAGCCCGACCCGCTCGACGACTATATCGAGGCGCAGGTGCACGGACCGGTCGATCTGGCGCGCGATGTCGAGGCGCTTGTGCTCGATCCCTGCTATCGCGGTACCGAGATCGAGGCGATGGCCCGCGCGCTGCCTTGCGCGCTGGAATGGCATGCGGGCTTCCGGCTGTCGGTCGACGAACTGCGCCGCCACCCCGGCTATCGCGGCCCGCGCTACGTCGAACTGGGCTGCGCGCTGGCACGCGGCGGCTGGCTGACGCCCGCGCTGATCGGCGAGGCGGCCCGCGGCGGACAGCATGACTCGCAGGAGTTGAAGAAGGTATGGCACTACCTCGCCCGCTTCGGCGAGCGGCGCCGCGAGCCGGCGGCGGACTAGCGGCGCGACGCGAGCCGGCGCAGATCATCCCAGACCGGTACGGCCGCCAGCGCGCCAAGCAGCGCCGCGAACAGCACCGTCATGCCAAAACCGACCTGCTTGAAACCCAACGCACCGGCGGCGCCGCCGACGAAGAACAGGCCAACCAGCGTGGCCAGCATGACGAGCTTGCGCCGATCGGCGACGACGCGCGCAGCGCCCTCGCCTTCGGTCAGGTTCCAGTAGAACAGCTTGCCGAGTTCGATTCCGATATCGGTGACCATGCCGGTCACGTGCGTGGTACGGATCTCGGCGCGCGACAGCTTGGTGATCAACGCGTTCTGCAGACCCATGATGAAACACAACACCGCGACGGTGGCGGGCACGAACAGCCATTCGCGACGTTCGAGATTGCCGCCCAGCAGACCGAAGCACAGCAGCAGGGCGGCTTCGACCATCAGCGGCAGCGCGTACTGGCTGTGCAGCCGCACCCGCCGCGCCCAATTGACCAGCATCGCCGACAGTGCGGCGCCCGCCACGAAGCAGATCAACGCGCCCAATCCGGCCAGCATCAGCGCGGCATGGCCGACGGCGAGGTCGTCGGCCATCGCGGACACGATGCCGGTCATGTGCGAGGTGTACTGGTGTACCGCGAGAAAGCCGCCGGCATTGATGGCCCCGGCGACGAAGGCCAGGTAGCGGGCCAGTTGCCAGTTGGCCAGGGTACTCCTGTCCTTTCCGGTCAGATTGCGCAGGTACGTGATCGGCATGGTGCGGGCGCTCGGCGGAGGGGCACCGCCGCACAGGGCAGCGGCCGCAGGTACTCTACCATGGCGTCCCGCCGCGGCGGCGGCCGGATCCGCGCCTAGGACTGGCCCGAGCGCTCGCCGGGATGCTCGGCCGGCTGCCGTTCGACAAAGCGCCCGGTCTTGACCTGCACCGTCCGTTCGGCCGGCTGCTGCCCGCGCAGCGAGCCGTAGCGATGCGCATACAGCCAGGTGAATTCCGCCCCGAGCAGGAAGATCTGCGCGGAGTAATAGACCCACACCAGCAGCACCACCAGCGAACCCGCGGCGCCGTAGCCCGATGCCACGCCCGTCTTGCCGATATACAGGCCGATCAGAAACTTGCCGAACGTAAACAGCAGCGCGGTCACCAGCGCGCCCAGCCAGACGTCGGGCCAGCGCACGCGGGCTCGCGGCATGATCTTGTAGATCATCGCGAAGCCCGTGGTGATCACCGCCAGGCTGAAGACGAAGTCGACGGCATGGGCCAGCGCCTCCTCTTCCCCGAACAGCGGCGCCCATCCGCGCGACAGCGCAGCCAGCGCGGCGCTTGCCAGCAGCGACACGATCAGCAGGAAGCCGATGCCGAGGATCATTCCGAACGACAGCACGCGCGCGCGCAGCAGTCCCCACAGCCCGGAGGTCTTCTGCCGCTCCGGCACGCGCCAGATGCGGTCGAGCGCGCTCTGCAGTTCGGCGAACACGGTGGTCGCGCCGATCAGCAGCGTGACCAGCCCGGCCAGCGCCGTCAGCGTGCTGGTGGCCGGTTCGCTGACCGCCGCCAGCATGTCCTCGATGGCCTTCGCGCCCTCGGTGCCGAAAAAGCCCTGCAGTTCGGCGACGATGGCCCCGCGTGCGGCGTCGGCGCCGAACACCACGCCCGCCACCGAAATGACGATCAGCAGCAGCGGCGCCACCGAGAACACCGTGTAGTAGGCGATCGCCGCGCCCATGCTGGGCGCGTAATCGTCTATCCAGGCGCTGACCGTGTCCTTCAGCAGTCCGTAGAGATTACGGACCGCACCCACCGCGCGGCGCGGCATGGCGGCCTCGCGCTCAGCTGGCGGACTGGCCGCCGGCCCGATCGCCGGCGAACTTCGCGGCGAACAGCCGTTCGGTCAGTTCGCGCTCTGGCAGATGCACCAGGTCCTTGTCGACCTCCTCGGTCACCACGTTGGCGACCTGCGCGGGCAGATGCTTGCGCAGCAGCCCTAGGAAGCGCGGCGCGGCGGCGATGCGCAGTTCGTCGTAGCGCTGCTTCTGCAGCGCATCGGCCAGATGCTCGGCGACGCGCCGAGCGAAGCCCTCGGCTTCGAGATGCAGCTCGTCCTCGCC
>NZ_JCBAJO010000024.1:0-40429 GCF_059772245.1 Cupriavidus sp. R6-3 | reverse complement strand
CCGGCTCAGGCGTCATGCTGCCCGCCTTCCGTGATCATCGCGCCGGCCTGCGGCTGTGCTTTCACACGCAGCCGGATGCGCCAACGATGGAGCGATTGCTGGCCAATGCGGCAATGGCTTCGTGGACGATGACACGCGCGACGCCGTCGATGACGGTGGCCGTCGCGGAAGGACTGCCCAAGGCGCAGGTGCCGATCCTGCTGTTGTATGGGGCCAGGGACGCCTTGGTCATGCCCCAACCGGCCATTGCACGTGCCCGGGCGCTCAACCCGCGCGTTCGAGTGAGCCTGTACGATAATTCAGGCCATGCGCCCTTTCTCGAAGAGCCGCAGCGATTCACCCGCGATCTGGCGGGCTTTGTCTCCGCGGCAAATCGCTAGCCGGAAGCGGTCGCCAGCTTGGCGGCTTGGGGCCGGACAGTGCAGCGCGGATCGCCGGTAAGCAGGAACTGGCCCACAGCCGCCCCGTGTGGGATCGGTGCCGCCCGGTTTCATCCGCCTGGAAAACCGCCTTGAGGGGGAGATGACTGTGCTCGCGATCTGGGCGTTGGTGATCGGCGGCCTGATGGTGACGATGGGGCTGATCGGCTCGGTGGTGAAACGCCTGCCGATCTCGCCCTCCGCGCTATACCTGCTGTTTGGCGTGGCGCTCGGACCCATTGGCGCCGGGATGATCACGCTGGATCTCCACGACCCTGGCCATGTCCGGCTGCTGGAGATCGTCACCGAAGTGGCCGTGCTGATCTCCCTGTTCGGCGTTGGGCTGCGTTTGCGTGTCCGCATGGCGCTGTCGATATGGCGGATGCCGATCCAGCTTGCCAGCGTGGCGATGGTGCTCACCATCGCGGGGCTATGCGCGGTCGGGGTCGGTTGGCTGGGTCTGCCGTTCGGTGCCGCGATACTGGCCGGCGCCATTCTTGCGCCGACCGACCCCGTGCTGGCGTCCGACGTGCAAATGGCGAACACCGAAGACCGGGACATCGTTCGTTTTGGCCTGACCGGGGAAGGCGGCCTCAACGATGGCACGGCGTTCCCGTTTGCGATGCTTGGCCTGGGCCTGCTCGGCTATCACGAACTGGGTCCCGGGCTGACGCGATGGATTGCCGTCGACCTCGTCTGGGCAACGCTGGGCGGGTTTGGAATCGGCGCCGCGCTTGGCTTGCTGGCCAGCAAGACCATCCTCGCCTTGCGCATGCGTTTCCATGAGGCTGTCGGGCTGGAGAGCCATTTCACGCTGGGCCTGATCGGCGTGGCCTATGGCGCCGCCTTGTTGGCCAGCACCTATGGCTTCCTGGCGGTGTTCGCGGCGGGCGTGGCAATGCGCCAGGTCGAACGCGAGGAGAACCCGAACAGGTCGCCGGAAGAAGTGCTCGGCGCCCTTCCCGCAAAGGGACTCGAACAGATCGCCACGCACGAGAACAAGGCTGCCGCGTATCTGACGCAGACCGTTTCCGAGTTCTCCTTCGATGTGGAGCGGCTGGCCGAACTGTGCGTCACCCTGCTGATCGGCACCATGCTGACGCGGGCAACGTTCAGCGTTCCAGCTTTGGGCACTGCCCTGCTGCTCATCCTGCTGATCCGCCCGCTCTCCGTCTATTTGTCCACGATCGGCATGCGCTTGCGGCCGGCGCAACGCCGGCTCACCGCATGGTTCGGCATTCGCGGCATCGGCTCCCTGTACTACCTGGCCTATTCGCTGGCACATGCACCCGATATGGCCCATGCCGACCTGCTGCTTCAGATCACCCTGTGCACGGTCGTGGTGTCCATCGTGCTGCATGGTTCGACCGCTACACCGCTGATGGCAAGGTACCAGCGGGTCCGGCAGTGACCGCCCGGCGGTCGGCGCCTGGCGCGCCTGTCGCGGCGCCTCAACGCCAACGACAGGAGGTCCGCGACGTGGCCGACGCGCTATCGGCCGGCCGGTGGCTCCGCTCGCACGAATTTCAGTACGGCCTGCGCTACCTCCGACAGACTCTCTCGAGCACGAAGTGACCAGCGCCGGAAATTGTCAGGCGTACCAACTCTGTGGCCATCCCGGAATGAGAAGGATCGGATCGCCCTTTGCCTCCGTTCCGCCTTCCACGTAATGCAGCCTGGCCAGTGTCTGCAGCGGATCGGGGTTCGTCCGGCTTGGCGGCTTGCTAGGCCGGCAAAAGGCCGGCCTTCCGATAGCTTTCGATCAGCGAGTCGTAGACCGAGATGTCGGACTGGCTCCTGGCAATGAGCTGGGCGCCGGCGATCGCGGCAAAGATCGCGCGAGCCCGCGCTCGCCCTTCCTTGCCCGAGGCCACGCCTGCCGCGGCCAGCACCTTGGTCAGCCAGGCAATATTGACGTCGACAAAGGTCCGGACCTCCTTCCTGACCACCTCGGGCAGATCGTCGGTTTCCGCGGCCATGAAGCTGCACAGGCAGATGCGATTGCTGCTCTGGAGCGCCTTGCGGAACATGTCGGGATAACGATGCAGGCTGTCCAGGGGGCTCTTCGATTTGGCCAGCGAGGCGTCCAGGTGCGCCGCCGCGGTTTCCCAATAGCGCCGGGCTACCGCCGCGCCGAGATCGGCCTTGCTGTCGAAATGGTGGTAGATGCTGGCGGCCCGGATGCCGACCACCTCGGCCAGATCGCGAAAATTCAGCCCGCCATAGCCATGGGCCTGCGCAATGGTGGTGGCGGCCGCAAGGATTTTCTCTCTGGAGTTCTGTCTCGCGTCACTGGTCATGGCTTCCACCTCTGGGACCGGAATGGATGTTGACACCCCGTATTGTACCTTGTACGTTTACCCTAACGAACGTTAGGTAGGCTAACGAATCAAATAAACGTACATGACGATCGCCCTGGTTCCGTTCCACTTCCACCGACCGAGGAACTACACGAATGAACGCCAATGGCAGTGTCCAGACAATCCAGCCGCCCACCATGACGATCCATGACTTTCCGACCGGGCCCTATCCAACCCGCGTCCGCATCGCGCTGGCGGAAAAGAACCTGCAATCGCGCGTGCGATTCGTCACGGTCGATCTCTACAAGGGCGAGCACAAGGACCCCGAATTTCTCGCCAACAAGAACTATTCCGGCACGCTGCCGGTGCTCGAACTGGAGGATGGAACCTGCATTGCGGAATGCACGGCCATTACCGAGTATCTCGACGCGCTGGACGGCGCGCCGATACTCACCGGTCGCACCGCGCGGGAAAAAGGCGTGATCCACATGATGAGCAAGCGCGCCGAACTGGAGCTGCTCGATCCCATCAGTGTCTATTTCCACCACGGCACGCCGGGATTGGGTCCCAAGGTTGAGATCTATCAGAACCCGGAGTGGGGAGCGCGGCAACGCGACAAGGCACTGCGAGGCATGCGGTACTTCGATGCCGTTCTGCGTCAACAACCGCATGTCGCCGGCGAATCGTTTTCGATGGCCGATATCACAGTCATCGGGGGATTGATCTTTGCGTCGCTGGTGAAGCTGCCGGTGCCCGCGGAATGCGCGGCCCTTGCAGCCTGGTACCGGCGAATGCTCGAGCGCGACAGCGTAAGGCACCAACCGGTGTTTCGAGCGAGGGCTTAGATCGACAGGCACATCTCGTCGAAACGATGCATGAAGCGCCTTGCCAGGCCAAACGCTCGGGGCGTAACGATGAAGCCGGGGGCCTCTTTTCGCCCTACTCCAGCACGATGCCCCCTGCTTTACCGACGCGCGTCCACTTCGCAATGTCTTCTTTCTGTAAATCGGCAAGCGCCTGGGCCGCACCACCCGCCGGTTTGATCCCCAAGCCGTCGAACTGAGCCCGTACCTCCGGGTCGTTCAACGCGCGGTTGATCTCGGCATTGAGTTTCTGGATCACCGCTGTCGGGGTACCCGCGGGGGCAAAAATGCCCTGCCACTGTTCGGCCTCGAAGCCAGGCACACCGGCCTCTGCCATCGTTGGAACGTTCGGAAAGCCCGGAACCCGTGCCTTCGTGGCGACGGCAAGCGCCCGCAGCTTGCCGGCTTTTACGAGCGGCAGGA
The DNA here is from genome assembly GCF_059772245.1 of Cupriavidus sp. R6-3. Classification (NCBI taxonomy): domain Bacteria; kingdom Pseudomonadati; phylum Pseudomonadota; class Betaproteobacteria; order Burkholderiales; family Burkholderiaceae; genus Cupriavidus; species Cupriavidus sp. R6-3. The sequence goes on along the minus strand of NZ_JCBAJO010000024.1, from coordinate 36,424 downwards.
TCGGCGCGGTGGGCGCAAACATGAAGTCGACATGGCCCGCCATGACGTCCTGAATCGCGGGAACGTCCCCTTTGTAAGGTACGTGGGTCATGCGTATGCCTTGCTGCTGCTGCAGCAATTCCGCAGACATCTGAAGGATGGTGCCGGTACCACCGGAGCCGTAGCTCAGTTTGCCCGGCTCGCGCTTTGCCGCCGCCAGCAGACCACGGACGTCGCGATAGGGACTATTTGCCCCGACGACCAGAACACTCGGAATGGTTCCAACCAGAACCACCGGCGCAAACGATTTGACCGCGTCGTAGGTCGGCTTGGGATTCAATGCAGGGTTGATGGCGTGGGATGCCGTGGACGCGCCGAGCAGCGTGTATCCATCGGGCGCAGCCCGGGCGACGAATGCGGAACCGATGGCGCCGGTAGCGCCTGGCTTGTTTTCGACCACCACTGTTGTATGCAGGGCTTGTCCCAGCTTCTGGGCGATCAGCCGGGCCACGATATCGGTAGTGCCACCGGGGGGATACGGGACGACGTAGGTGATGGGCCTGTTCGGCCAGTCCGACTGCGCCGTCGCTGCGACAGGCGCCCCGGCGGCGACGGCGGTCAGCGCCACGATGAGGGCGCACAAGGGGTTACCACGGAAGTGGGAAAACAGTTGGGGCATCAGGTATCTCCATATGTTTATGTTGTCGATTTGCAGACTGGCCTTGGCTCGTCGCGCCGCGGTGCGAGCGCCCGAGGACTATCCGTCGTCGAAGCCGTAAAGCGCCTTGGGGTTGTGGACCAGCACCTGCCGGGCCACCGCATCGCTGGCGCACCATTCGCGAAAAAGCGCGAGCATGCTGCGATCATCGATGGGATCGCCACCCGCAGCCTGCACGGTGGGATGCGGCCAGTCGGAGCCCCACACCATGCGATCGGGCGCCAGGCGCGTGTATCGCGATGCCAGTCGCGCCGCGTCCCGGTATGCCGGCGGCCCGTCGAGGGTTTCGATGTAGGGTGCGGACAGCTTGACCCATGCCTTGCCGCACTGAACTAGGTCCGCGATCACGGCATACCCCTTCTCTCCTTCGGGCCTGCCGAATGGAAGATGTCCGTAGTGGTCGAAAACCACGGCGACAGGGAGGGCGCGGAGGGTCGCCGCGATGTCGGTAAGCCAGCCGGCGGGGATATTGAGTTGAACGTGCCAGCCCAGCGGAGCGATGCGGGCGGCAAGTCCGGGCAGCGCAGAAAGGTCGAGCGGGCCCGGCATGGTGAGGTTGAAGCGGATGCCGCGAATGCCGGCACGATGAAGTGTGTCGAGCTCCGTCTCGCCAACATCTGGACCAACGACTGCAACGCCACGCGCCTCACCGCCCAATTGCGCGATTGCATCGAGCGTGCAGGCATTGTCGAGCCCGTAGGTGGACGGCGTTACCACCACGGTGCGCGTGGTTCCCTGGCGCCGCTGCACGGCACGGTACGCCGATACGGTGGCATCGGGCGGCAGCAGCGTCGCGCCCGGCGCTGCCGGATAGCGGCTGTCATAGACATGCATATGGCAGTCACACGCGTTGGCGAACACCGCGTCCGGCTCACGCACGGTATTCCCCTGCCCTGCCGCCATGAACCGGAGCGCCCGATTCCGGCATGTCGATACGCAATATGCTGCTGCCGGTGGATTCCGTGATGAACAGCGTCTTCCCATCCTCCCCACCGAAACAGAGGTTGGTCACCGAGGCTCCAGCAGGGCCGCGGATGATCTCGATCGGTTCGGCGCGCGCGTTCAACACCCAGACATAGCCGAGGCCCGGGTTGGCGACAAGGAGATGACCATCGGCGCGCATGGCCAGGCCGTCGGGCCCGCTCGGCCCGTAGCTCGTAAAGAACTGCCCTACCTTGCTGACGGAGCCATCGTCCTGCAGCGGCACCCGCCAGACGCAATTGCCCCGGGTCATGGCCACGAAGAGCACCTTCTCGTCCGGCGACAGTACCAAGCCGTTCGGGCTCGGAGCGTTTGCGATCAGCACATCGAGGCGGCCATCCGGTGTCAGCCGGTAAACCCGCCCGGTGGGATCGTGCATGCCGGTCTGCCCCTGGTCGGTGAAGTAAAGGTTGCCGCGGGCGTCGAAGGTCAGGTCGTTCAGTCCGCGAAACCGCTCGCTGTTCCGGCGCTCCAGCCAAGGCCGCACCGTACCGGTCCGCGCGTCCAGCACCATCAACCCGTCGCGGTAGTCGGTGATCAGGAATTGGTCGCCGGACAGCCGCTTCATGCCGTTGGGTTCTCCGTCATACTCGGCAACCAGCTCCCATTCTCCTGTAGCAGAGATGCGGAATATCCGTCCGAAAGGAATGTCGGACACCCATAGGTGGCCATCTGCCCATACCGGCCCCTCAAGGAACGCATCGATACGCGCGCCACCGCGATTGGCGCGCGCCCAGTCCGTATCCACATGACGACGGCGCAAGGCATCCGGCATCATCGTGAAGACTTCGGCGTCCCGCAGCGCGGGCGGTTGCAACAGATACATGGGTTCGACTCCTGGTTTGGATGCGCCTGGATCTTGCTTGGACTATTGCTTTTCGATGTTGGCCTTCTGTGCCACCGATGCCCACTGTGCCGTTTCACGCTGGATCAGTTGCGCAAAGCCATGGCTGTCCAGCTTCCCTGGCTGCGATCCCATGTTCTCGAGGAAGGCTTTCACATCGGGCGACTCCAACGCCTTCTTGACGGCTTGCTGGAGCTTCTGGACCACGTCCGGTGGCGTTCCCTTCGGCGCCGCGAGTCCGGACCAGTTGAAGAGAGAGAAGTTGGGAACGCCGCCTTCCGCGAATGTCGGTGCGTCCGGCAGCGCCGCAACCCGCTCCTTGCCGCTGATGCCAAGCAAACGCATTTGCTTGCCCTTGACCTGTGACAGCACACTGGGCGTCGACAGCACCAGCAGGTCGACGCTGCCCGACAGCAAGCCCACAACGGCATCGCCTGCCCCCTTGTAAGGAACATGCATCAACTCGATGCCCGCTGCTTGCTGGAACGCCTCCGTGGCGAAGTGAGGCGCACTGCCGGGTCCACCGGTCCCGAACGTGACCTTGCCGGGATTGGACTTGGCATAGGCAACCAGCGAAGCCAGGTCCTTGAAACGCGAGTCGGCCTTGACGCCCAGAACGACCGGTGAAAAGGCGAAGGGAGCGATGGGAATCAGCGCCGACGCATGGTCCCAGTTGAGCTTCTTGAAGACATAGGGCAGCGTCGTGTAGGAATTATCGTTCGCAAGCAAGGTATAGCCGTCGGCTGGCGCATTGACGACCACACTCGTGCCAATGGTTCCCGACGCACCGGGCTTGTTTTCGACGACGAAGCTCTGGCCCAACTGGATAGACAGCTGTTGCGCGACCTTGCGCGTCACCACGTCTACCGCACCGCCCGGCGGGTTCGGCACGACGATGCGGACAGGCTTGTCAGGATAGGCTGCAACGGCCGACTGGCTCGTCATCGCAAACGCCAGTGCGCCGACCATCGTCGCAACAAGGGATTGAACGGTGTTCACTGCGGTCTCCTATGGCAGCGGTCGGCTCACTGCCCCTCGTAAACGGGGCTGCATGCGGGGGCAGCATGCGCGCCGCGGCAATTGATTCGAAGGCAATTCGGAAGCGCGTCTATGCAGAGCACAGCGCGCATATCGGAGGGCGGCGGCTCAGGCGACGCTCGCGCTCTCCAGCACGGCCAGTACGTTCCTCGCGGCGCCCAAGCCCATGTTCACGTAGGCTGCGTCACTGACACCGCCAATGTGCGGCGACAGGATCAGGTTCGGCACGTCGCGGAACGGATGAGGCGAAGGGAGCGGTTCGTTCTCGAAGCTGTCCAGGCCAGCGGCATACAGCTTTCCGCTGCGCATGGCGTCGACGAGAGCAGCTTCGTCGATGAGGCCGCCCCGGGCCGTGTTCACCAGGATGGCGCCGTCCTTGAAGGATGCAATCGTTTCGCGGTTCAGCAGGCGCCGGTTCTCGTCGGTCAGCGGGCAATGCAGGGACACCACGTCCGCGTCGCGGAACAGTTGCGTCAGCTCCACCAGCTGAACTCCCTCGGGGACGGCGCTGGCAAACGGATCGAAGCCCAGGACGCGCATGCCCATTGCCCGGCCGATGACGGCAACGCGCCGGCCGATCTCGCCCAGGCCAACGACGCCCAGCGTGCGGCCTGACAGTTCGATGGCCTTGTGAGTGGCCTTGTCCCAGTGGCCGGCCCGCATGCGGTCGTCCAGTTGCGGGACCGATTTGGCGCAGGCCAGAATCAGGGCCCACGCGTGTTCCGCCACAGCCGCCGCATTTGCGCCCACTGCCGCCTTGACGGCGATACCGCGCGCTGCGGCGGCCTTCTGGTCAATGACGTCGATACCGCTGCCGTGCTTGGAGATGACCTTCAACGCCGGGGCAGCATCCATGATCTCCGGGCCGACCTTGCCGTATCGAACAATGATCGCCACGGGATTGTGCTGCTTTGCCAGGGCAATGAGGTCATCGGGCTGCGGCGTCTTGCCGGCAAAGATCACTTCATAGTCGCGCAGCAGCGCCACGGCCTGGGGTGCGAGGTCGGCAGCCGTAACCAGAATGCTGGGCCGGGACATCAGAGCACCTCACCGTCTTTGATCACGCCGGCGGTGACAAGCGAGGCAAGCAGCCACGGCGCGTTGGTATTGCCCTCGCGAATCTGGGCGATGCGGCGCGCCTCGGCCTCCTCCTTGTGGGCAGCCAGCGGCAACAACGCTTCGATCTTCTCGCGCTCGACCGCGACCACGCCATCGGCGTCGCCGCAGATATAGTCGCCTGGCTTGATCGTCACGCCCCCTACCGAAACCGGGTGGCCGAGGCGGCCGCCCGCTTCCTTGGTGGGACCGTTCGGGTTGGTACCGACGGAGAACACGGGAAAGCCGAGTTCTTCAATCTCGAGGCTGTCGCGCACGGCCCCGTCCATCACCACGCCCGCCAGGCCACGCTGTCGCGCCGCATTCATCATGATGGCCCCCATCAGGGCCGACGTTTGATCGCCCTTCCCGTCGATGACCAGCACATCGCCCGGCTGCGCCAGTGCCAGCGCGGCATGGATCATCAGGTTGTCGCCCGGGCGGACTTCCACGGTGAAGGCCGGTCCAGCCACCTTCATGTTTGGCCGCAGGGCCTTGATACGGCCATGCAAGGCACCACGACGGCCGGCAACGTCGGCCAGGATGGCAGGCTGGAATTTGGCGGCGCGGGCGACGAGGTCAGCGGGCACACGTTCGAACGATTTGACGATATTGGGCAAGCTCATGATGTGGCTCAGAAAGACGGGAAGGAATGGAGTGGAGTCAGTCCAGCTTGGTGCCGGACGCCTTGATGACCGCCGACCAGCGCGTGATGTCCTGTCTGATCAACGCGCCGAATTGATCGGGCGTACCCGCCAGTACGGTGGCGCCCTGGTCGTTCAGTTTTTTGGCCAGTTCCGGCACCTTCAGGGCCTTGTTGAACTCGGCGTTCAAGCGCATCACGATGTCCGTGGGCGTGCCGGCGGGCGCGACAAAGCCGAACCATGTCGCGGCGTCAAAGCCCTTGACGCCGGATTCGGCGAAGGTGGGCACCTGAGGCAGGTCCGACACCCGGGCAGCAGAGGACACCGCCAGAGCCCGCAACTTGCCGCTGCGGATATGGCCGAGCAGGCTGGGGACGGACGCCATATAGAGGTCGACCTGTCCCCCGATAAGGTCATTGACCGCCTGCGCGGCGCCCTTGTAAGGAATGTGGGTCAGCTGGAGCGCAGCCGTGCGCTGAAATTGCTCGCCAGCCAAATGCGCGACGGTGCCGTTCCCCGGCGAGGCGAAGTTGATGGTCCCGGGCTTGGCACGGCCGGCTGTGATGACGTCCGCGAGCGATTTGTAGGGCGACGACACTGACGTCGCGAGAACGAGCGGCGCGCTCGCCACCATGCCGACGGGGACCAGATGCTTGAGCGGGTCGTACGGCAGACGTGGGTACAGCGTGGGATTGATGGCCAGATTGCTCGTCTGGCCCATGCCGATCGTGTAGCCGTCAGGGGTGGCCTTTGCGACCGCGTCGATACCGAGATTGCCGCCGGAGCCCGGCTTGTTCTCGATGACGAAGGTCCATCCCGTCGACAGTGCCACCCGATTGGTGACTTCCCGCGCAATGATGTCGGTACCGCCGCCGGCGGGGAACGGAACCAGGACGCGGATGGGCTTGGCCGGGTATGGGGAAGCGGCAAAGGCGAGGGGTGCAGCCGCCATGCAGATGACGGCTGACAAACGGCGTAGGGGATGCATGGGTGTCTCCACAGTGTTGTTGTGGAGCGGATTGTTGTGCATCGTTTCAAGCCGTACAATGCCGTTTCACACCACGCAACTCGTTTCAAGGCATGAACCAGGAAAACGGCCCAACATCCGCCCGCTCGCGCGGCGACGAAGGCAGTGGGGGCGTCATCGCCGTCAAACGGGCACTCCAGGTGTTGGGCGCATTCGATGTGACCGACCCCGAACTCTCGCTCGCGGACATCAGCCGGCGCACAGGCATCCACAAGACCACCGTGCTGCGTCTTGCGAGGACGCTCGCCACGTTCAACTACCTGGTGCAGAAGGAAGACGGAAACTGGCGGCTCGGACGGGCCGCGGGTTGGCTGGGCGCCTGCTATCAGGCCACCTTCAACGTGCAGGAAGTCGTGGAACCCACGTTGCGCGAGCTTTCCATCAAGACTGGCGAAAGCGCGTCCTTCTATGTGCGCGAGGGTCAGGAGAGAACGTGTCTGCTGCGCGTCGAAGGTCCGCAAGCCATCCGTCATCATGTGCGGATAGGTGCGACGCTGCCGCTGGACAGTGGCGCGCCGGGTCGCGTCATCCTGGCTTTTTCCGGCGCATCGGGAGAGCCGTACGAACTGATCCGCCAACGCGGCTTTCATCTGTCCATGGGCGAGCGCGAGCCGGAAGTCTCGAGTGTGGCAGCGCCCGTTTTTGGGCTGCATTGGCGCTTGCTGGGCTCGATGTGCATATCGGGTCCAACCGCTCGCCTTGGAGAAGCCCGCCTTCTCGAGTTGGCGCAGACGGTTGTGGAAGCAGCGAACCGGCTGTCCTATGCCATGGCAGGAAGTCAGTGGCCGGAGGCACGCATGGAGCGGCCTTCGACCTGGCATCCGTGACGATTGACGACCAAGCGGCCGCGTGAAGGACCGCCCAGGTAGCGGTCCGCGCCGATACAACCAGTGAGATCCTGGATTCCCGCCTTCAGGAACGGCGCTTCAAACAGGATGCGCGGGTTGGCGCCGCGCGGCGAGGCGCAAACGCGTTCCTCCAGCCGTTGTTGTTCGCAGGAGCCCTGACCCAGTCGGCCGCTACCCCAACCCCGGCGCACGACGATGCCCCGTCGCCGCCTCGTAGTCGCGCGCGATGCCGAGCAATAGGCGTTCGTCGCCAGGGCGGCCCAGCAAGGACAGTCCCGCAGGCACGCCGGACTCGGTCCAGCCCATCGGCACACTGATCTCCGGAAAACCGGCGGCGCTCGCCATGTGCATCGGCGCCAGAGGATTGGAAACCCGGCAGCGGTAGCTGGGGTCGTCCAGATCGAAGCGCGGCGACGCCGGGCACGCCAGCGTGGGAAAAATCAGCGCGGCGCAGCCGTTGGCCTGCATCAGGCCGGCAAGCGCGGCGCCGAACGCGCGGGCCGCGGACAGGCCCGGGCGTGCGGGCTCGTCGCGAGTTTCCACCGCATGGCGCAGCGCGGCGATCGTCAGCGGGTTCGGCGAGCGCCCTGCTCCATCGCCCAATCCATCGCCCAATCCATCGCCCAATCCATCGCCAATTTGCGCATCGATGCGCGCCAATAGCGCTGCGGCATCCCTCGGGCAAGACGACGGCATCGCCGCCAGATAGCGGTCGAGCTGCACCGCCCATTCGCTGCGCGCGATATCGCCCAGCACCCGCTCGTACAGATGCCGCGCATCGGCGGGCAGCGCGACCGGCACGGTCTGCGCACCGGCGTCGGCCAGATCCATGCACGCTCGCGAAAACAGCGCATCGATCTCGTCATTGCCACCGTTGAAGTCCATCACGATGCCAAGGCGGCGACCGGCAACACCTTCCATCGGGCTATCGATGCCCGCCCCCGGCGCCAGCGCCGCGAGCACCAGCGCCGCGTCGTCCACCGTGCGCGCCAGCGGCCCGACGGTATCGAAGGACTGCGCCAGGGGCAGCACGCCGTCCGCCTCGAGCAAGCCGTGGGTCGGCCTGAGCCCGACCAGGGCATGCACACAGGCGGGGCCGCGCACCGAGCCGAATGAATCGGTGCCGAGTCCGAACACCGCGAAACCGGCCGCCACCGCCGCCCCCGTGCCGCTGCTGGACCCGCTGGCATTGCGGGAGAGCCGGTAAGGATTCAAGGTCAGGCCGCTGGCCGAGCTGTAGCCGAAGCGCCCATTGGACGCGGCGAGCTCCGACATATTGGCCTTGGCCAGCACGATCGCACCCGCGGCGCGCAACCGCGTCACGACCGGCGCGTCGGCGGCGGGCATCGCGTCGCGCAGCGCGGCGCAACCGGCCGTGGTCGGCAATCCGACCGTGTCGATATTGTCCTTGACCACCATCGGGATGCCGTGCAGCGGGCCCCTCGCCCCCCGCAGCCGGCGTTCGCGGTCGAGCCGCACCGCGTCATGCAGCGCATCGGGATGCAACTGGCTGACCGCGTTGATCGACGGCCCGGAACGGTCGAACGCCTCGATGCGCGCCAGATGCCCCGCCACCAGCGCTTCAGCCGTCAACGTGCCGGCATCCATGCGGCGCGCCAGTTCGGCGATCGGCAGTTCGAACACATCGCATGCCGGCGCGAGCTTGCCAGGGGACGCCGGCGCAGCCAGCGGGTTCGTGTCGTCAGTCATCGTGTTACTTTCCCTCACGGAATACATGAACGACAATGGCGCACGCAGTGCCCGCGGCCACCGCACCGAGTCCCGCCGACCGCCCGAGGATGTCCCGATGAAAAGCACCACCAGCCGGAACCTGCCCGCCCTTGCCAACCTGGTGGCGCTCGAAGCCACCGTGCGCAAGGGAAGCCTGACCGAGGCGGCCGAGGAACTGTGCCTGACGCAGAGCGCCGTCAGCAAGCAATTGACGGAACTGGAGACCTTTCTCGGCGTGCGGCTGCTGGATCGGCGCAAGGGGGGCGTCGTCGCGACGGCGACCGGCGTGGAATACCTGAAGCGCGTCAGGCAGGCACTGAATCTCCTCGAGGAAGCCACGCTGGAAGTCCTCACCGGCCGCGCATCCGGCGGCCGCCTCGATGTGTCGGTGCCGGTCTCGCTGGGGAATATCTGGCTGCTGCCACGCATGCTGCAATTTGCCAAGCAGCATCCGCAGATCCAGCTCAACATCACGACCAAAGTCGGTCCGGTCGACCTGCTCCACAGCGGCCTGGACGCCGCCATCATGTACTGCGGCGGGCCGCCGCCGGGACACTTCGGCGTCGAAGTCATGCCGCTCGAGCTGTTCCCCGTATGCGCCCCGGACAGGCTGCCGCGCCGCGGTACGCTGTCCCAGGCGCTGCGGCACCTGCCCCTGCTCCATCAACAGACGGCGCTGGACGCGTGGCCGGCCTATCTCGCACAGATTGGCGCCAAGGTGGCAAGGCCCGGCGACGGGCCACGCTACGGCCTGCTGACCATGGGCCTGCAGGCCGCCATCAGCGGCATGGGCGTGGCGCTGCTGCCCGACTATGTCGCCGGCGACGATCTTCGGGCCGGCCGGCTGGTGCGGCTGTCCGACACGAGCTATCTGTCGCCGAAGTCGTATTACTTCGTCTGCCTCGAAGAGAAGCGCGCCAACCCGACGCTGGTGACCTTCGTCGACTGGCTGCTGCAAACCGCCAATGCCGACGCAGGCTGACTGGCATGGGCTCATGCCGGCGTGCGTGACCTGACGAGGGTCGACGTCACGAAGCGTCCGGGCCGGTTGCCCGTCGGCGTGCCGCCGCGCAGCGTAGCCTGTCCGGCAACGAACACGTCGCGCACGCCGACCGAGGGCTGTGTTGGCGCATCGAACGTGGCGCAATCGCGGATGGTCGCCGGGTCGAACACCGTGATGTCGGCGACCTTGCCCACGGCCAGATGCCCTCTTCCCTCGAGCCCGAAGCGCTGCGCCGGCAGGCCCGTCATCTTGTGGACAGCCCGCTCGAGCGGGAACAGGCCCAGCTCGCGCGAGTACAGGCCCAGCACGCGCGGAAAAGTGCCCCACAGGCGAGGATGCGGCGTTTCGTCCGACGGAATGCCGTCGGAGCCGATCATCGTGTCCGGGTAGGCGAGGATGTCGCGCACATCGTCCTCGTCCATGATGAAGTACACCGCGCCGCCCGGCAGCAAGGCCTGCGCCACCTCGCGCCGCGAGCGCTGCCATTCCTGCGCCAGATCTTCCAGATAGCGGCCGGCCGCTTCCGGATGCGAGGCCGACCACGTGATCAGGATCCGGTCGCACTGGTCCACCCGTTCCGGACGCAGCATGGTGGACGACGCCGCATACGGATAGCAGTCCATGCAAAGCGGCATGGTGCGCGAGAGCTCCCGCACCTGCGCCAGCGTCTCCCGGCTGCGGCCGTGGTTGCGCTTGCCGACCAGCTTGTGGTGCGAAATCACAGTCGGCACATTGAGCGCCTTGCCCAGGCGCGCAGTCTCGTCGATCGCCTCGGCGACCTTGTCGCTTTCATCGCGCATATGCGAGACCAGCACGCCCCCCAGCCGCTGCATCGGCTCGCACATGCGCAGGATTTCCTCCTCCGGTGCTGCTGCCGAGGGAGGATAGAAGGTACCGGTGGAGACGCCGATGGCGCCTTCCAGCAGGGCCTGCTCCACGTCGCGCCGCATGCTGTCGATCTCGCCGTCGCTGGCCGGGCGTCCGAGCTGCGCGACGCGGCGCGCGCGCAGCGTCGATTGCCCGACGAGCACCGATACGTTCACGGTGGCGGGCCTGGCGGCGAATGCGTCGCGGTAGGCCCGCACGGACTCGAACACGAAGCCGCCGCGCATGATGTCGAGCGGCGCGGGCGGGATGGTATCGGTCACGAGCGGGAACAGGCTGATGCCGCAGTTGCCCGCGATGATGGTGGTGACCCCCTGCGTCACCTTGGGCAGCATCTGCGGGGACTGGAACACCATCCAGTCGTCGTGCGTATGGGTGTCGATGAATCCTGGCGTGACAACCATGCCGGTGGCATCGACGACCTCATCGGCCGTGGCATCCGGACCGATGCCGATGGCGGCGATCACGCCATCGCGCACCGCCACGTCGGCAGCGCGCCGCGGCGCGCCGCTGCCGTCGATCAGGTCGCCGTGGCGGATGATCAGATCGAAATGAGATGGCATGCGCTTCGCCCTCAATCGACCTTGGCGCCGCTCTTGCGCACCAGCTCGCCGAACTTCACGGTTTCGGACGTCACCAGCGCCTGGAAATCGCGCGGCGATCCGCCCAGCGGCTCAAAGGAAAGCCGGTCCAGCTGCGCACGGAAGCCGGGGTCGCGGATCACCGCGTTGACCTCGCGATTGAGCCGGTCCACCACCTCCGCCGGCATGCCGGGTGCGCCGACCAGCCCGGCCCACGCGGTCAATTCGTAGCCCTTGATCCCGGCTTCATCCATGGTCGGCACCTGCGGGAAATGCGGCGAGCGCCGGGTCGATGTCACGGCCAGCGCGCGGACTTTGTTGCTGCTGACGTAGGGCCCGATCGACGGCACGTTGTCGAACATCAGCTGCACGTTGTTGCCGACCAGATCCTGCAGCGCAGGGGTGCTTCCCTTGTACGGCACGTGCTCGATATTGAGATGGGCCAGCGTCTTGAACAGCTCGCCGCCTAGATGGCTGGTCGTGCCGTTGCCGGCGGAGCCCATCGACAGCTTGCCGGGATTGGCCTGCGCGTACGCGATCAGTTCGCGCACCGACTTGACCGGCAGCGCGTTGTTGACCGCCAGGATGTTGAAGGTGGTCGCCAGCCCCACGATGGGTACCAGCTTGTCCGGGTCGTACGGCAGCCGGCTATAGAGGAACCGGTTGGTCGCCAGCGTCGCGTTGTTGCCATAGGCGATCGTGTAGCCATCGGCGGGTGCCTGCAGCAATGCCTGCATGCCGATGTTGCCGCCGGCGCCGGGCCGGTTCTCCACCACGATGGCCTGGCCCAGCCGTTTGGACAACGCATCGCCGAACAGCCGCGCCACGATGTCGGGCGCGCCTCCGGCCGCCGTGGGCACGATCAGCTTGATCGGCTTTTCCGGCCACGCCGCCTGTGCCGACGGCATGGCCATGCCGATCGCGCCCGCCACCAATATCCATGCCAATGCCTGTTTCACGGTGCTCCTCCCCATCGCTGCGGTTCAATGATGAAGCCAGTATGGAGGACCGCGCCGCGCGCGGCGTGAAGATTTTTCGGCGATGTATTCCAGCGTGGAATGTATCGCCGGCGGATCGCCCCGGTCCGGCGCGTCCGCTCTGCGGCATGTTCAGGCGCAATGCACCCCGAGCCGATGCGCTATACTCACCCCCATGGATACGAAGCCCAACTCGCCGACCCGGCAATATTGGTGGCGCGCCTGACCCAGGCGGCCCGTTTCCACACGCACCTCGAAAACGCGATGCCGCCAGCCTCCTGGCGGCATTTTCGTTTCTGCGCACAGTGGCTGGTGGTGTCGATAACCGGAACAGATCACCGGAACACCATCCCATGACGCACGCCACCCAACCCATCATCCTGACCGGCGACCGCACCACCGGTCCCCTTCACCTCGGCCACTACATCGGCTCGCTGCGCTCGCGCGTGCAGCTGCAACACGAAGCGAAGCAATTCCTGCTGCTGGCCGATACGCAGGCCATGACCGACAACGTCGGCCGCCATCAGAAGGTCACCGAGAACGTCCTCGAGGTCGCGCTCGACTATCTCGCCGTCGGTATCGACCCGGACAAGTCGACGATCTTCATCCAGTCGCAGGTGCCCGAGCTGGCGGAACTGACGCAATACCTGCTGAACCTGGTGACGGTCTCGCGCCTGGAGCGCAATCCGACCATCAAGGAAGAAATCCGGCTGCGCGGATTCGAGCGCGACATCCCGGCTGGCTTTCTGACCTATCCGGTGAGCCAGGCCGCCGATATCACGGCGTTCAAGGCGACGCTGGTGCCGGTCGGGGACGACCAGCAGCCGATGATCGAGCAGACCAACGAGCTGGTGCGCCGCTTCAACCTGACGGTCGGGCGCGAGGTGCTGGTCGAATGCGAAGCGGTGCTGTCACACGTGCCGCGCCTGCCTGGCATCGACGGCAAGGCGAAGATGAGCAAGTCGCTCGGCAACGCGATCTCGCTCGGCGCCACGCCGGACGAGATCTCGAAGGCGGTCCACGAGATGTACACCGACCCGAACCATCTGCGCGTCAGCGACCCGGGCCAGGTGGAGGGTAATGTCGTGTTCATGTTCCTCGATGCCTTCGAACCGGACACGGCGGCCGTGGACGAGCTCAAGGCCCACTATCGCCGTGGCGGCCTGGGAGACAGCATCGTCAAGCGCCGGCTCAACGAGCGCTTGCAGGCGCTGATCGCACCGATTCGTGAACGGCGCCTCGAATTCGACCGCGACCGCGCCGGCGTGCTGGAGATTCTCCGGCAAGGAACGATGCGCGCGCGGGAAACCGCGGGCGCGACGCTGAGCGAGGTCAAGGGCGCGCTGGGGCTGAACTACTTCGGCAACTGATGGCGGGTGCAATCCAGGCCGTCATCCCGACTGCGTCGCTCGAGGTGATGCCGCTGGAGAATGCGATGCAGGCGTATCGGCGAATGAAATCGGGCGACGTGCGGATTCGGATGGTGATGACGATGACGCAGCGCACGTCCTGGCATTGATGACTGCGGCGACCACACCGGATCAGCGTGGGGAATCGTCGGTGGAGACTGCGGAAAGCAGCCGCACCGCCGTCTCCTGGTCGATGTCGAGGCGATACTTCGTCGCGAGGTAGCGCGCCAGATGGGCAATGCGCGCGGGCGTGCTTTCCGCGGCTTGGAGTTGCGCCCGGTAGGCCTCCACCTCGCAGGCCTGCCGATAGGCCTTCGACAGCAGATATCGCGGCCCGTGCGTGAACGGCCGGCGCCAGAACTGGCGCACGTGAACCAGTTCATGCGCGATCAGCCCGGCCGACACGCCGGGTCGAAGCAGCACGATCGGGCCAAGGCTGATGCCGTCGAAATGCCGCGGGACAAACCAGCGGCTTTCCAGCAGCAGGCACCGGGGGTTGCGCAACGCCTTCATCGGGATCGGGAAAGTACGGTAATACGGCCAGCCTTGGAGAATGGGGCCTTGCGCTGATGTGCCGATTCGCTGTGGTCGCAACGACGGCGGCGCGAGCGCCCCACAATGTCGCAGATAGACATTGCAGCTGCCGCCAAAGTTCGAGGCCCGGCCCCGCGCCAGCTCGATCAGCCTTGCGGACCCGAGCCCGAATCGTGATCCAGCACGTCCCGGATCAAGGCACGCCCCTTCGGCGGCGCGGCCAGATAGGCCAGATAGAGCGAGGCGGCCAGGGCCACTCCTGCCACGGCAAAGGCGATAAACGTCGTACCGGCAATACCGAGTTTTCCGTCGGACATATTGGTCTCCCGTGAAGGTGTCAAAGGCAATGGAATGGACCGGAATCCAATCACGCCAAGCAAGCCTTGCGCCATCGCGGGAAATGCGGTGACATCGGCCCCACGAGCCGGATCTGGCGCCAGACCGCGATAAAGGGCGGTAAAGATTGCCGGCCGCCCCAAAAAATGGCGCTCGATCACGAGGGCCAGCGGACCGCGCGATAATGGGCACGCCATGTTGCCCAACACGCCCACCATTCCTTCCTTTGAATCCCCGATCGAACTGCTGACCGCCTGCCACGACAAGGTCCGCCGTTTTGCCTCGCTGTGCGGCCGCCTCGCCGAACACACCGCCCGGCATGGCGCCGACGACCAGGCGCGCACCGCGGCGGCCGGCATCGTGCGGTACTTCACGATTGCCGCGCCCTTGCATCACGAGGATGAAGAAGCGGACCTGTTCCCCGCCCTGCGCGCGCTCGGCGACGAGACGCTGACGGCCGCGATGCAGGCCCTGGAGGACGATCACGACACGCTTGATGCGCTGTGGGAGCAGGCCCGGCCATGGCTGGAGGCGGTGCAGCAGGGCTCCGCCGACGCCCCGCCGGAAGCCCTCGCGCAGTTCGCCGCGCACTACCTGCGGCATGTCGAGCGCGAGGAGCGCGAGGTCTTTCCCTTCGCGACCCGCCTGCCCGAGCCGACCTTGCGGGCCATCGGCCAACGGATGGCGCAGCGCCGCGGGGCCTGAAGCACCTCGTTCCTTCGAGCCGCATATCACACCGGCTTGCCACAATTCCATGTTTCTACTATATTCGAAACATGGAAACCGATACCGCCCTCGAAGCCCTGTCCGCCCTCGCCCATTCGGTTCGGCTGGCCGTCTTCCGCATGCTCGTCCAGGCCGGCCCGGAAGGCCTGCCGGCGGGACGGATCGCCGAATCGATGGAAATGCCGGCCTCGTCGCTGTCCTTCCACCTGAAGGAGCTGCATCGCGCCGGCCTGTTGCGCAGCCGCCAGGATGGCCGCTCGATCATCTACATGGCCCGCTTCGAGACCATGAACGCCTTGCTCGGCTATCTGACGGAGAACTGCTGCGGCGGCAATCCGTGCTCCCCTGTGTCCGGCTGCTCGACCGTGTCGGAGTCGTCGCGATGAGGCGCGTGCTTATCCACGGCGGCGTCGCCGAGCTGGCGGACACCCGACCCGACCGACCCGACCGAACCTGATCGTTTCCACCTTGCGCCGGGCCGGCTGCGCTCCGGCGCCCCACTCCTTCCCGAGTCTCCCCATGTCCGACAAGACCTTCAACGTGCTGGTGCTGTGCACCGGCAATTCGGCACGCAGCGTCATGGCCGAAGCCCTGTTCAACGTGCTCGGCAAGGGCCGCTTCCGGGCCTATAGCGCCGGCAGCCATCCCTCGGGCAAGGTCAACCCGTTCGCCGCGGAGCGATGCCAGTCGATCGGCTACGACGTGTCGGCGCTGCGCAGCAAGAGCTGGGACGAATTCGCAGCGGCGGATGCGCCCAAGATGGACTTCGTCATCACCGTGTGCGACCAGGCCGCTGGCGAGGTCTGCCCGATCTGGCCGGGCACGCCCATCACGGCCCATTGGGGATTCCAGGACCCGGCCGCCTTCGAAGGAACGGACGAGGAGAAACGCAAGCTGTTCGACAAGGTCTTCCGCCAGATCATGGGCCGCGTCGGCCAGTTCGTGAACCTGCCGCTCCACGTGCTGGACCGCAACGCGATTCAGAAGGAAATGCGCGCAATCGGCGGGCAGGCGGTGGAGCCGAAGGCATGACGGCGGCGGAGCGGACTACGCAACAGACCGCGACGGTATCGCCGGCCAGTGGCATCGGTTTTTTCGAGCGCTATCTGACCCTGTGGGTCGCGTTGTGCATCGTGGCCGGGATCCTGCTCGGCCAGTGGTTTCCTGGCGTCTTCCAGGCAATCGGCGCGATGGAAGTCGCGCAGGTCAATCTGCCGGTCGGGCTGCTGATCTGGGTGATGATCATCCCGATGCTGATCAAGATCGACTTTGGCGCGATGGGCCAGGTCGCGGGCCACTGGCGCGGCATCGGCGTGACGCTGTTCGTCAACTGGCTGGTCAAGCCGTTCTCGATGGCGCTGCTGGCGTGGATCTTCGTTCGGCATGTCTTTGCGCCCTGGTTGCCGGCCGAACAGCTGGACAGCTATGTGGCGGGCCTGATCCTGCTGGCGGCGGCGCCCTGCACCGCGATGGTTTTCGTCTGGTCGCAGCTGTGCAAGGGCGATCCGTATTTCACGCTGTCCCAGGTCGCTGTCAACGACGCCATCATGGTGGTAGCGTTCGCGCCGGTGGTCGGGCTGCTGCTCGGGCTGTCGTCGATCACGGTGCCATGGGACACGCTGATCGTCTCGGTGGTGCTGTACATCGTCATCCCGGTTGTGATCGCCCAGGCCATCCGCAAGTTGTTGCTGGCGCGCGGCGAAGCGACGTATCGGCGCGTAACCGGCGCGCTGGGCCCGTATTCGATCGCCGCGCTGCTGGCGACGCTGGTGCTGCTGTTCGGCTTCCAGGGCAATGCGATCGTCGAGCAGCCGCTGATCATCCTGCTGCTGGCGGTGCCGATCCTGATCCAGGTCGTGCTGAACTCGGGCCTGGCCTATTTCCTGAACCGCAAGCTGGGCGTGGCCCATTGCGTTGCCGGCCCGTCCGCGCTGATCGGCGCCAGCAACTTCTTCGAGCTGGCCGTCGCCACCGCGATCAGCCTGTTCGGCTTCGAATCCGGCGCGGCGCTGGCCACCGTGGTCGGCGTGCTGATCGAGGTGCCGATCATGCTGCTGGTGGTGGGCGTGGTCAATCGCTCGCAACGCTGGTAC
Source organism: Cupriavidus sp. R6-3 (assembly GCF_059772245.1). Classification (NCBI taxonomy): domain Bacteria; kingdom Pseudomonadati; phylum Pseudomonadota; class Betaproteobacteria; order Burkholderiales; family Burkholderiaceae; genus Cupriavidus; species Cupriavidus sp. R6-3. Next base: position 18,975 of record NZ_JCBAJO010000024.1, on the reverse strand, counting down.
GAAGCCCGCTGAGAAACGTCATGTCCGCTGTCATGTCCACTGTCACGATCTATCACAACCCCGCCTGCGGCACGTCCCGCAACACACTGGCAATGATCCGTAACGCCGGCATCGAACCGACGGTGATCGAATACCTGAAGACGCCGCCGACGCGCGGCGAACTCCAAGGCATGATCCGGCAGGCCGGCTTGCGCGTACGCGAAGCGATTCGCGAAAACGGCACGCCCTATGCCGAGCTGGGCCTTGACGACCCATCGTTGACCGATGACCAGCTGCTCGACGCGATGATGGCGCACCCGATCCTGATCAATCGCCCCTTCGTGGTCACCGCGCTCGGCGTTCGGCTTTGCCGGCCCTCCGAGGTGGTGCTCGACATCCTGCCGTCGCCGCAACAAGGTCCGTTTGCCAAGGAAGACGGCAAGCTGGTCATCGATGCCGACGGCCGGAGGGTTGGCCAATGAGCGCCGAGCTGCCCAACGTCGTGCCGTCGCTGCTCGACATCCCCGATCTGCGCAAACTGGAACCGGCGAAGACCAGCACCCACGCCCCGCGCATCCTGCTGCTCTACGGCTCGCTGCGCCCGACCTCGTACAGCCGGCTGCTGACGCTGGAGGCCGAACGCATCCTCCAGCGCCTTGGCGCCGAAACGCGCGTGTTCGATCCGCACGCGCTGCCGATCGCCGACAGCGTGCCGGCGAACCATCCCAAGGTCGCCGAGCTGCGCAAGCTGTCCGAATGGTCCGAGGGACAGGTCTGGTGCAGCCCCGAGCGCCATGGCACGCTCACCGCGGTCTTCAAGAACCAGATCGACTGGCTGCCACTGGAAAGCGGCGGCATTCGCCCGACCCAGGGACGCACGCTGGCGGTGATGCAGGTCTGCGGCGGCTCGCAGTCGTTCAACGCGGTCAATGCGCTGCGCGTGCTGGGCCGCTGGATGCGGATGATCACGATCCCGAACCAGTCGTCGGTACCGAAGGCGTATCAGGAATTCGACGCGAATGGCCGCATGAAGCCGTCGTCGTATTACGACCGCGTGGTCGACGTGATGGAGGAACTGGTCAAGTTCACGCTGCTGACGCGCGACCGCTCGGACTACCTGACCGACCGCTACAGCGAGCGCAAGGAGTCCGCGCCGCCGGTAGCGACGACGCTGACCGCCGCGGCAATGCGCCACGAGCAGGACGCCAAGGTCGGCGACACCGACGACGGCGAGGTCGAATAGAGGCGGCGCGGTCCCGGCCGGGCCGCCGCGCCTTGGGGCCGCGCCGCTCGTCATGCGGGGTGTCGGTACCTGTTTCAGTCCGGCCAGCGCGAGGCGAGGATGATGCTGCAGAGGTCGGCGCGCTTGAAGTTCGGATCCTTGAACGCGAGCACATCGTCGTTGAAGGTGCCGAAGGTGGTGTCGGGCCGGTGCTTCATGCCCTCGTAGAACGCATCGATGATGCCGTGCTTGAAGTCGTGGCCGCGCGGATGGGCGGCGATCACGGCTTGGCGCTCGTCGTCGCCGAGGTCCTGATAGCCGCGCCCGGCCACGTCCATTCCCGCCCCGGCCTGGATCAGCGCGATCTCCGGATGCATGTGTTCCGGAATGCCCGGCGTCGTATGCAAGGCAATGGCGGCCCACACCGTCGCGATATCGCTCTCGGCCACGCCGCAGCTGCGCAGGAAGTCGCGCGCGGCATTGGCGCCGTCGACCTCGAAGCGCAGCTGACTCTGCTGATAGCGGGAAGTCAGCCCCAGATCGTGGAACATCGACGCGATGTACAGCAGCTCCGGATCGAAACGCAGCTGCCGCCGGCGTCCGAGCAGACTGCCCCAGAAATAGACGCGAACGGAGTGGTGATACAGCAGGTCGCTCTCGGTATCGCGGATCAGCTCGGTGGCCTCGCGGGCCAGCTTGCTGTCGGGAATCGTGATGCCTGCAATGACGTCGGTGGCCATGGCGGTACTCCTCGGGGATAGGCCAGAAGTGGCTCGATAAAACAATTACTGCGCCAGCGCGGCCTGCGGCGTATTGCGGAAGCTGATCGCCATGCGGTTGTACAGGTTCATCACGCCGATCGCGATGGTCAGGTCGACCAACTCCCGTTCGTCGAACACCGCCCTCGCCGCCTGGTAGTCGGCGTCCGGCACGCCGGTCTGCGCCACGCGTGTCACCGATTCGGCCCATGCCAGCGCGGCGCGCTCGCGCTCGTCGAACAGATCGCCGGCCTCGGCCCAGGCCTGGACCAGCGCGAGCTTTTCGACCTTCACGCCCTTCTTCAGCAGGTCGCGGGTATGCATGTCGAGGCAGTAGGCGCAATTGTTGATCTGCGACACGCGCAGGTAGACCAGGTCGACCAGCACCGGCGACAGGTTGGACTGCATCACGTAGCCATAGGCGCCGCCCAGGGCCTTCATGCCGGCGGGCGCAATCTGGTTGTAGTCGAGACGTTTGCTCATTGCATGGACTCCTTCTTCGCGGAGGAATGGACAGGGGTGGTCAGTTCCTTGTCGTCGGTGTCGACGACGAACACGGCCAGCAGCTTGGCCGGCTTGGTGGTGCTGGCATTGCGGCTGACCGCATGGCGCGAGCCCGGCGACTCGCTGAAGCTCTCGCCGGCACGGTAGACGCGTTTCGGTCCGTCGTTGACTTGCGACTCGATGGCGCCCGAGACGACGTAGCCGTAGATGAAGGCGGATTTCGCATGCACATGCGAGGGCGAGGCGGCGCCGGGCGCGTAGTCGACCACGACGGCAACCAGCGACTTGCCCGGAATGTTGGGGATCGGTTGATTGAAATTGGGGGTGACCTTCTCCCCGGCGGCGTGGCCGAAGGCCGGCATGGCCCAGGCGATGGCGGCGGCGGCATAAGTGGCGGCGCAGGCGACGCCAATCACGGATCGAATGTTCATGAGGCTCTCCAGATGGGTGTTCCCATTCTGGTCTTGCGCTGGTACAAATAAAAGAACCAAGAATCATCGATTTTTATGTACCAGGCCGGCCGGCGTTAACGTGCCGGTGCCCGTGCCCGATGACCGCACCATGACCCAGCCATGACGCAGCGCCTGCAACTCTCCCTGGACCGGACCGCCCGGACGCCGCTGGCCGAACAGATCCGCTGCGGCATCACCACCGCCATCGAAAACGGCGTGCTGGCACCCGGCGCGCGGCTGCCGTCCTGGCAGGACCTTGCCACCCAGCTCGGCGTCGCGCGCGGCACCGTCAAGACGGCCTATGAAAAGCTGGCCGATGCGCAGCTGGTCGTGGCATCGCGCGCCAACGGCACCCGGGTCGCAGAACGTCCCGCGCTGCGCGCCGGCGCCGACGAGCGGCCCGATCCCGGCTCGTTCATGGACCGGTATCTCGAATTCATGGCTGGGCCGGCCATCTTCCAGATGGGCGTGCCCGCGCAGGAGAGCCTGCCCGCCAGGCTGTTCTCGCGGGTGCGCGCCCACGCGGCCCGCGCGGAACTCGGCGCCGCCTCGCTCTATCCCGACCCGCGCGGCGAGCCGGCGCTGCGGCGCGAAATCGCTGCCTACCTCGCCATCGCGCGTGGCATCCAGTGTTCGCCGTCGCAGATCCTGATCACCGGCGGATTCGCCGGCGGGCTTGGGCTGGCCTTGCGGGCGCTCGGCCCGGACGGGCGCAAGGTATGGACCGAGGACCCCGGCTTTCCGTACACGCGGCGCGGGCTGGAACTGGCGGGGTTGGCGCCGGTGCCGGTGCCGGTGGACGCCGACGGTCTCGATGTCGACTACGGCCTGAGGCACGCCCCCGATGCGGCACTGGTCGTGCTGACGCCCGGGCAACAGGCTCCGCTCGGCGGCACGCTGTCGCTGCCGCGGCGCCTGCAGCTGCTCGATTGGGCTGCGGCGCAAGGCGCCTGGGTCATCGAAGACGACTACCTCAGCGAGCTGCGGCTCGAGGGCCGGGCGGCGCCCGCCCTCGCCTCGCTGGACCGCGCCGGACGCGTGATCCATATCGGCTCCTTCAGCAAGACCATCAGCCCGGCGCTGCGCCTGGGCTTCGTGGTCGTGCCCCCATCGCTGGTGTCCCGGTTTGCCGAGATGGCGGCGTGCCTCGCGCCCGCCCCGGCCCCGTCGATCCAGCTCGCCACCGCCGAGTTCATGCACGATGGCCATTACCTGCGGCACCTGCGGCGCACCAAGCGGCTCTATGCGTCGCAGCGCGATGGGCTGCTGGCCTGCCTGCGTCCGCGCGTCGGCGCGGCGGCGGATCCGACCGGGCTGGCGGTGCTGCTGCGGCTGCCGGACGGCACCGACGACGTGTCGATCGTGAAGGAAACGGCGAGCTTCGGCATCGCGCCCTCGCCGCTGTCGGTCTGGTATGCGTCCGCCGCGAGCGCGAAGTCCGGATTGTTGCTCGGCATTGCGACCGCGCCGCCGATGCAGGTGGCGGCGTCCTGCGATCGCCTGCTCGAGGTCGTGGAGCGCTTCCGGCCGAGATAGTGCGACGGCGACCCGGCGACGGCGAATTGGCGACGGCCATTGGCGACGGCCATTGGCGACGGCGATTTGGCGACGGCCGCCAAGCCCGATGTCGCGACACGATAGCGGCTAATTAGCCACTTTTGAAATCGTGTTCGCCGACGTATGTATAATTCCGGGCTTTCCGGTGCCGGCGGTGTCCACTCGCGTTGGCTGCGACGCCCCGTCATGGCCCTGCCCACTTCCCCGCGGCATGGCGCGACGCCCGGCACGCATCGGATGACTCCACGGCAACGTCCGGCGCCCGCAGGCGCCGGCTCGAAAGGTGCTCCCCTCATGCGTCGATTTCCCGGAATGGCGTTCAGCCTGCTGCTGATCGTCTTTTTGCATCTGTTACCCGCCGCGGCACCCGCGGCCTTTGGCGCGGACGAACCGTCCCAGACCGCGGACAAGCCCGCCGCCCCGTTCTCCGCCGCCGCGGCCAGCGCGGAGTTGAAACGGCTGCAGACCGAGCAGGACCGCATCAAGCAGCAGGCCTCCAAGGACACCACCGGCAACCAGCTGACCGAGCTCGACGATGCCGTGCACCGGCTGCTGGCGGACGTCGACACGCTGACCGGCACGCTGGTGGCCGAGCGCGCCAAGGTGCAGGCACAGATCGATCTGCTGGGCCCGCCGCCGGCCGACGGCAGCGCGTCGGAGGCGCCCGCCGTCGCCCGCCAGCGCGCAGACTTGAACGGACGCGCCAAGGCGCTCGACGAGCAGTTGAAGAAGGCCGAGGAAGACAAGGAAAGCCTCGGCAATCTGGCCGATCAGATCGGCAAGCTGCAGCGCGGCCATCTGAAGGACCAGGTCGCCCTGCGCTCCAACAGCATCCTCAGCGGCGACTTCTGGATGCCGGCATTCGACCCGAGCCCGCAGGACCGCCAGCGCTTCGAATCGCTGCGCTCGCTGGTCACGCCGATGGCGAAACAGGCCTGGGACGCCGAGCACCGGACCGGCACGGTGATGCTGCTGGCGCTGGCCTTTGCCATCTGGTCGCTGGGCCGCCGGCTGATCGAGCGCGGCATGGCCTGGGTTTGCCTGCACCGGCTGCCGGAGCACCGGCTGCGGCGCAGCGCGCTGGCGTTGTCGACCGCGCTGGCCACGGTGCTGACCACCGCGCTGGCCGTGCGCATCGTGCTGTTCGCCTTCACGCGCGACTACGAGCTGTCCGAGCCGATGCGCGACCTGGCGGACGAGCTGATCAAGCTGACGATGACCAGCGCGCTGATCGCGGGCCTGGGCCGGGCGCTGCTGTGCACGCGCCATCCGACCTGGCGCCTGCCGTCGCTGCACGACGACATCGCCCGCGCGCTGCGGCCCTTCCCCATCGTGCTGGCTGGCCTGCTGTTGCTGGCCGGCACCGTCGAGCAGCTGAACCGGACCATCGATACCAGCGTCCAGGTCACGCTGTTCGGGCGCGGCCTGGTCTCGCTGGTGGTCACGCTGACGATCGGCACCGGGCTGCTGCGGGCCAACCGCGTGCGCGCCGCGCTGGTCGCCGCCGGCGAGCGGCCGGGCAGCGGCTCGACGCTGACCGGCATCGTGCTGGCCGGCCTGACCGCCACCATCGTGGTGACGCTGGTGGCCCTGGTGACCGGCTATATCACCTTCGCGCGCTTCCTGACCTACGAGATCGTCTGGTTCGACATCGTGCTGTGCAGCCTGTATCTGCTGACCAAGCTGACGCGCGATGCCTGCGAGAGCCTGTTCTCGGTGCACTATTCGAGCGGCCGCATCATCAAGCAGCTGTTCGGGCTCGGCGACAGCCATCTCGATCAGGTGTCGACCGTGCTGTCGGGGCTGGGCTCGAGCCTGCTGTTGCTGCTGGCCGTGATCGCGCTGCTGACCGGCGGCTTCGGCACCACGCCCAAGGACCTGCTCGACAGCCTGCTGATGGTGCTGGGCGGCGAGCGGCTGCGGGCGATGAACATCATGCCGGAGCGCATCCTGAATGCCGTGATCGCCACCGGCGTGGGCGTCTATATCCTGCGCTCGGTGCGCCGCTGGCTCGATGCGGACCTGCTGCCCAAGACCGGCATGGAGCCGGGCATGCGCGCCTCCCTGGTGACGCTGTTCAGCAATATCGGCTACGTGCTGCTGGTGCTGATGACGCTGTCGCTGCTGGGCGTGCGCTGGGACAACCTGGCCTGGATCGTCAGCGCGCTGTCGGTCGGCATCGGCTTCGGCCTGCAGGAGATCGTCAAGAACTTCATCTCGGGGCTGATCCTGCTGACCGAGCGGCCGGTCAAGGTCGGCGACATGGTCAATATCGGCGGCGTCGAGGGCGATATCCGCCGCATCAGCGTGCGCGCCACCGAGATCCAGCTGGGCGACCGCTCGACGATGATCGTGCCGAACTCGCAGCTGATCTCGCAGAGCGTGCGCAATGTCACGATGAACAACAGCACGCTCGGCGTGGCCTCGCTGACGCTGACCTTCCCGCTGAACATCGACCCGGAGGAAGTGTGCGACATGCTGCTGGCCGCCTACGCGGACAACCAGGCCATCCTCGACCATCCCGCGCCGTCGGTGACCTTCAGCCAACTGGCGCCGAACGGCATCACGCTGACGGTGACGGGCTTCGTCTCCAGCCCGCGCATTGCCGGCGGCACCAAGAGCGATCTGCTGTTCGACATCCTGAAGCGGCTGCGCGCGGCGGAGATTCCGCTGACGCATCCGCAGACGCTGCGGCTGGTCAATTCGGAGGTGCTGGCGGCCTGATGGCGCGGCTGCGGCGGCTGGCGCGCGGCAGCGGCGGCTGCTCCCGCGGCTAGGGCTGCAGCTGCGGCTCGGCAGTGGCTGCGACTGACGCTGAGGCTGAGCCTGTGGCTCGGCTGCGGCCGGGCGGGGGGCGGCGGCGCCGTTATGCCGGCGGGGGTCGGCCGTTATTTCCTGCCAGTTAGCCTTGTGTTGCCTGGCAGGCGCCCAATGCCCCGGTGCCGACGCACTAGAATGGCGCGATTCCCGTTCGGAGATCGCGCCGTGGACCTTTCCCTCTTTCCGCAATTCCGCAGCATCGACGTCGAGACCGACAGCGAGGTCACGATCCATGCCGTCGTCGGCGGCGACGGGCCGCCGCTGTTGCTGCTGCATGGCCATCCGCAGACCCATGCGATCTGGCACAAGGTCGCGCCGGCACTGGCGCAGCGGTTCACCGTGGTGGCCTGCGACCTGCGCGGCTATGGCGATTCGTCCAAGCCGGCCGGCACCGGCGACCACGGCAACTACAGCAAGCGGACGATGGCGCGCGACACGCTGCGCGTGATGCAGTCGCTGGGCTTCGATCGCTTTCGCGTGCTGGCGCACGACCGTGGCGCGCGCGTGGCCCATCGGCTCGGCATGGACCATCCCGCCGCGGTCGAGCGGATGGTGCTGCTCGATATCGCGCCGACGCTGGCCATGTACGAGCAGACCACCGAGGCCTTCGCCCGCGCGTACTGGCACTGGTTCTTCCTGATCCAGCCGGCGCCCCTGCCCGAGCGGCTGATCGAGGCCGATCCGTCGCGCTATATCCGTGACCTGATGGGCGGCCGCAGCGCGGGACTGAGCCCCTTCGATCCGCGCGCGCTGCGCGAGTACGAACGCTGCGCCGCCCTGCCCGGCGCCGCGCATGGCGTCTGCGAGGACTATCGCGCCGCGGCCGGCATCGATCTCGAACACGACCGCGCCGACCGCGAGGCCGGCAAGCAGCTGACGATGCCGCTGCTGGTGCTGTGGGGCGAACAGGGCGTGGTCCATCGCTGCTTCCAGCCGCTGCAGGAATGGCAGCGGGTGGCGGAGGATGTCGATGGCGGGCCGTTGCCGTGCGGGCACTACATTGCCGAGGAAGCGCCTGACGCTCTGTTGGCGCGAGCGCTGCCGTTCCTGGAGCAATAAGGTCGGCGGCCAATGCTGCGCCATGCTGCGATAAGCGGCGCTTATGGCCGTAGTCGCAGATTGAATTTCCCGCCGGGGTTCTCCTTTCGGTAAAGTCGCTCGCGCATTGGACGGGGCCGACGGCGTTTGCCGCCGCGCCCCGCCTGGGTGACAACAACGCGACAACAAGGAGGAGATCTCATGCAAGGCATTCGCCAGGCCCTGGCCTGCGCCGTATCCGCGGTGGCATTGCTCGGCGCCACGCCGGCCAAGGCCGACAACTGGCCCAGCAAGCCGATTCAGATGATCGTGCCGCAGGCACCGGGCGGGACCAACGATATCGTGGCCAGGCTGGTGGCAGCCGACCTGTCGCAACGACTCGGCCAGCAGGTCGTGGTCGAGAACCGGCCCGGCGCCGGCGGCAATATCGGCACGCAGTTCGCGGCGCGCGCGACGCCGAACGGCTACACGCTGCTGATGACCATCAGCAGCACGCAGGCGATCAACCCGTCGCTGTACCGCCAGGTTCCGTTCGATCCGATCAAGGACTTCGAGCCGATCGCGCTGGTCGCGACCGTGCCGAACGTGCTGGTGGTCAATCCCGCCTTCCCGGCGAAGACGCTGCCCGAATTGCTCGCAATGGCGAAGGCCAAGCCCGGCCAGTATCGCTTTGCCTCGGCCGGCAACGGCACGCTGAACCATCTGCTGGGCGAAATGCTGAACAGCATGGCCGGCATCCAGCTGGAGCATGTCCCGTACAAGGGCGTGGCGCCGGCCCTCAATGACGTGCTCGGCAACCAGGTGCCGATGGCGTTCGCCAGCCTGCCCTCGGTGCTGCCGCACATCAAGGCGGGCAAGGTCCGCGCGCTGGGCGTCAGCTCCGCCAGGCGCTCGCCGTTCGCGCCGGACATTCCGGCCATCGGCGAGACGGTGCCGGGTTATAGCGGCGATCTGTGGGTCGGCCTGTTCGCGGTCAAGGGCACGCCGAAGGAGATCACGCAGAAGCTTGCCCAGACCATGCAGGCCGCGCTGGCCGACCCTGCGCTGCGCGAGAAGCTCGGTGCGCAAGGTGCCGAAGCGCTGTCGGCCACGCCGCAGCAGTTCGCCACGCAGCTCAAGGGCGATATCGACAAGTGGGCGCGCATCGTCAAGTCGTCCGGCGCGCAGGTGGATTAAAGCAGGTGGATTAAAGCGGGTGGATTAAAGCGGGTACGTTAAAGCGGGTGGATTAGACGGGTGGATTAAACGGGGGCATTAAACGCAGGTGGACTGAAAGGAAACCGGCCCGCCCCGCATATCGCGCTGGACGGGCCAGTTGGTGGCGCCTCTGGGCGCCTGCGGTCTCTACCGCCTGGTGGGCTGCTTATTGGGCTGCTTATTGGGCAACTTATTGGGCAGCATTCTGGGCAGCTCAGTGGGCAGCCGACCCGGCGGTGGCCTGTTCGGCCTGAGCCTGCATGAACTCCCTGGCAGCGCCGACGGCCTGCATCGCCTCCTGACTGCCGCCCTTGTCGGGATGGGCCTTCAGCGATGCCGCCCGGAACGCCTTGCCGATCTTCGCCAGATCCGTCTCGCCGGCATTCAGCCCCAGGATTTCGTGCGGCAGGCGGTCATAGCTCCATCCGTCGGGCGCGTAAGGGTTTGCTGAAGCGGCGGGTTTCTGCGGCGGCGGCGCGCTGTGCGTGGATTCCGGGCCATGCGGCGGGGGCGCGCTATACGTGGGTTCGGGCCGCGGCGGCGGGGGCGCGCCGTACGTGGGTTCGGGCCCCTGCGGCGGCGCGCTGTATGCGGGTTCGGGCCGGTGCCGCGGCGGCGCGCTGTGCGCGGGTTCTGGCCGTTGCCGCGGCGGCGCGCTGTACGCCGGCTCGGGCCGATGATGCTGCTGTTTGGCGCGCTCGCTTTGCCGATCATCGCGATGCGTCGGTTCGGGCTCGGGATTGCGCGCCGGCCACAGCACCACGATCGCCGCCGACAGCCTGCCGGCCCGGTCGACCAGCACGATCGCATTGATCTGGAGCGGCGCCGATCTCCGCGGCGCGAAGGCGTTGGCGTTCAGGTTAGCGAGCAGCAGGTTCATCAGCAGCGCATTGGCGGCATCCTCCGGCGACATCGACAACCGCTGGTCGGGGGACTTCGCCTGCGGCATTGGCGGCGGGATGTCGATGGGCCGCTGGGCGGGGACGAAAGAAACGAACGGCATGGCAACTCCTTGAGGTCATGGGGGCTGCCATCTTTGCCCGCTGACCGCAAAGCCGCTACCGCTGAAACCAACTGGTTTTCGCTTTTGCATCACGTCACGCGCCGCACGGCCTATCGTGCCCGCATCGCTCTCGGTGCGCTCACGCACATACCGCCACCATCGGCATCGCCGCAAAATCGCCTTTTCCGCATCGACAGGGGCGACGATGAAGCGCGTGATCCGTATTGCGGGTTGGACGATCGCCGGGCTGATCGTCGCCGCCGGCCTGGTCCTGGCGACCGGCATCCTGCTCGCCGAACGCAAGGCCCAACGGCAGGTGCACGTGCCCGCGGTTCGCGTCGCCTATCGCGATGACGCGCAAGCCCTCGCGCGCGGCAAGTATCTCTACGAGTCGCGCGGCTGCATGGAATGCCACGGCGCCGACGGCCGCGGCCGCGTGATGATCAACGACCCGTCCGGCATGTTCGTGCGCACGCCGAACGTGACGGCCGGCAATCCCGATATCGCGCGCTACCGCGAACGGGACTGGGTCCTGGCGATCCGTCACGGCGTCGCGCCATCGGGCCGGCCCCTGATGATCATGCCGAGCGAGGACTACAACCAGCTCAGCGACGAAGACCTGTCCGCGCTGGTCGCCTATATGCGCAGCCTGCCGCCGCTGCTCAGCGGGATGACCGAGATCCGCCTGCCGCTGATGGCGCGCGTACTCTACGGCTTCGGCATGATCCAGGACGCGGCGGCCAAGATCGACCACGCCCGCCCGCCGTCGCCGCCGCTGCAGCCGGCGCCGACCGCCGCCTATGGCGCCTATGTCGCCAATGCCTGCATCGGCTGCCACGGCGCCGATCTGGCCGGCGGCAAGATTCCCGGCGCGCCGCCGGACTGGCCCCCGGCCGCCGACCTGCGCCCGGGCGCCGTGATGCTGCGCTACCGCACGCCGGAGCGCTTTATCGAGATGATGCGCAACGGCGTGCGGCCGGACGGCACCGAGGTCAGCAAGGTGATGCCGTTCGAAAGCCTGCGCAAGATGAGCGATACCGACCTGACCGCGCTCTATCTCCATCTGAAGGCGTTGCCGGTGACGCAGGCCGCGCGGTGAGCGGGTTGGCGTTGCGGTGGTCGGCACTGCCCGATGCCCGATGCGCGGCGCGGTTCCCGATGCGCGTTGCACGCCTGCGACATTCCTCCGACCGGTCCGGCGCCATAAGCGAAAGTTTTACACGTTTGCCTAATTTCACCGCACGCCGACTACGATAAGACCCCGTCTCCTTCCCGGCTCTCGCGCCGCCTCTTCCGGCGGCAGGCACTCACGACCGCGTTTCGTCCCACCGATCCTTGCTCCGGGCATGGGCATTGCAGCGCAACCCACGCCCATGCGGAGTGAAGTACCGCTTGAGTCCCTGCTTGAGTTCCGTTGACCGAGATCGGAGGATCCCCATGTTCATGCACAACAAACGATTGCAGTACACCGTACGCGTATCACGGCCCGATCCCGGTCTGGCCAATCTGCTGCTGGAGCAGTTCGGCGGTCCGCAGGGCGAATTGGCGGCCGCACTGCGCTATTTCACGCAGGCGCTGGCCGAGGACGATCCGGGCCGCAAGGACATGCTGCTGGATATCGCAACCGAGGAACTGAGCCATCTGGAGGTAATCGGCTCGATCGTCGCGATGCTCAACAAGGGGGCCAAGGGCCAGCTTGCCGAGGGCATCGAACAGGAAGCCGAGCTGTATCGCTCGCTGTCCGGCCCCGGCAACGACAGCCACGTAACCCAACTGCTGTATGGCGGCGGCCCGCCGCTGACCAATTCGGGCGGCGTGCCCTGGACCGCGGCCTATATCGACACGATCGGCGAGCCCACCGCGGACCTGCGCTCCAATATCGCCGCCGAGGCGCGCGCCAAGATCATCTACGAGCGGCTGATCAACGTTACCGATGACCCCGGCGTGCAGGAAGCCCTGGGCTTTCTGATGACGCGCGAGGTGTCGCACCAGAAGTCGTTCGAGAAGGCGCTGTATTCGATCCAGCCCAGCTTCCCCCCGGGCAAGGCGCCGCCGATGCCCGAGTTCGCCAGCGTCTACTACAAGATGTCGCAGGGCGACGCGCTGCGCGGTCCGTGGAATTCGGATTCGACCTTCGAGTTCGTCGAGAGTCCGACGCCGGCGGTCGATGGCGGCAGCGGCATGCCCGAAGTCCAGCTCGAGCCCAACCAGGCCAGCGCGGTGGAAGCGGCGGCGATGCGCACCGAATCGGACGTCAACAGCGATCCGGTGACGGGAGCGGACCTGGGCAGCGTCGATGAGGCCGAGCTGCCGACCGACCCCGGCGCGCCCGGCGCGAGCGGCGGCGCGGCACCGGGGTCCCCCAAGGTGCCGCCGGGCAAGGCTTGAGCGCCGGTTCGCCGGACGGCTTAACGATGAAGGACGAGGCGGCCGCAATGGCCGCCTCTTTTTATGGACGCTGCGGCGGGCGCTACCGCGCGGCTCTGGTCTCGCCGGCTATGGCAACACGGTCGTCGCCAGCAGCGTCACGTTCATGCCGATGATCAGCGTCACCGCAATCACCGCCAATACCGTGACCCAGGGCTTGTTGACGTAGGCGCCCATCACGGAGCGGCGGCTGGTCAGCCAGATCAGCGGCACCACCGCGAACGGCAATTGGAGGCTCAGGATGACCTGGCTGAGCACCAGCAGCTGGCCGATGCCCGCTTCGCCATAGGCCAGCGCAACGAACATCGCCGGCACCACCGCGATGCCGCGCGTCAGCAGCCGCCGCGCCCACGCCGGCAGCCGCAGCTTGACGAAGCCCTCCATCACGATCTGCCCGGCCAGCGTCGCCGTCACCGCGGAGCTTTGTCCCGACGCGAGCAGCGCGACCCCGAACAGCACGCTGGCGATCGCGGTGCCAGTCAGCGGCCCGAGCAGCTGGTAGGCGGCGCGCAGGTCGTTGACCTCGTGCATGCCGCCGGTATGGAACACGGCGCCGGCGGTCACCAGGATGGCGGCGTTGATGAAGAAGGCGATCACCAGCGCCAGCATGATGTCGACCGTGTAATAGGCGAGCGTGGTGGCGATACTCTCGTGTCCGCGCCGGATCCGCTGCGGTCCGACCATCGACGAATGCAGATACAGGTTGTGCGGCATCACTGTCGCGCCGACGATGCCGATCGCGATGTACAGCATGTTGGTGTCGGTCAGCACCCGCGTGCTCGGCACGAAGCCGCGCGCGACGTCGCCCCATTGCGGCTGCACCAGTACCAGGTTGATCGCAAAGCAGAGGAACACCACCGCGAGCAGCGCGATGACCACCGCTTCCAGTTGCCGGTAGCCGCGCTGCTGCAGCGCGAGGATCAGCAGCACGTCGAGCACCGTCGCGGCCACGCCCCAGGTCAGCGGAATGCCGAACAGCAGGTTCAGCGCGATCGCGGTGCCGATGACCTCGGCCAGGTCGGTGGCGCAGATCGCCAGCTCGCACAGCAGCCATTGCGCCAGCGCCGAGCGCTTGCTCGAATGCTGCCGGCAGGCCTGCGCCAGGTCCATGCCGGACACCACGCCGAGCCGCGCCGCCAGCGTCTGCAGCAGCATCGCGATCAGGCTGGACATCAGCACGATCCACAGCAGCGCGTAGCCGTAGCCCGAACCGGCGGCGAGATCGGTGGCCCAGTTGCCGGGGTCCATATAGCCGACCGCGACGAGGTAGCCGGGCCCCAGGAAGGCCAGCAGACGGCGCCAATGCAGCTTGCCGCCCGGGGGGCGGCGCCAGGTGCCAAGCGGCCCCGCGGCCTGCGCGCCGGCATCCGGCGGCGGGGTCGTGTCAGGCGGCATGGCGCCCCCCATGCCGGCCGCGCCGGAGCCGCCGCTCAGACATCGGCAAGCAGCCGGGTCAGCAGCACCGCCAGGCCGCCGCCGTTGATGGTCAGGCCGAGCAGCAGCCGGACAGGATGGTCACGCCAGTCGCGCCGGATTCGTTCCATGGCTTCGCGTCTCCTCGTTTTCGCGCGCGCTCGGCTCGGCGCGCGGCCGCCATATCAAGCACGAGCCATGCCCGCGCGGTTTGAACACGACAGGCGTCCGAATGGAGCCCGATTGCGGTTCCATTCGGGTCACCGGCACGCCTTGTTCGACTGGCGCTTCTCCGGCGCACCGCCCTGCCCTGTGGCACTTTGTTACAACGGCCCGGCTCGCCTTGCCATCGGCACTCATCCGCCGCAGAATCGGCATGCCCGTGCGCCAGCGCACGCCTGCCGGCCGCGGTCCGCGGCGGCTTCGCCGACAACGACCGATGCCAGATCCCATCGCCGCACCGTCCGAAACTCCCGCCACACCGTCGGAAAAACACGCCCCTGCGGCGTCGGAGGCCACCGTCGGCGAGATCTATCGCGCCGAATCGCGCCGCGTGCTGGCCACGCTGATCCGCCTGCTGGGCGACTTCGATCTGGCCGAGGAAGCCCTGCACGACGCCTTCAAGGCAGCCCTCGAACAATGGCCGCGCGACGGCGTGCCCGCCAATCCCTGCGCATGGCTGATCTCGGCGGGCCGCTTCAAGGCCATCGACGGCATCCGCCGCCACGCGCGCTTTCGCCCGCTCGACGACGTCACCGAACAGGTCGAAGCGATCGTCGACGAGAGCGCGACGCGCGCCTTCGACGAGCTCTTCGACGACACCTGTCTGGAAGACGACCGGCTGCGCCTGATCTTTACCTGCTGCCACCCCGCGCTGGCGCCCGACGCCCAGGTCGCCCTGACGCTGCGCGAGGTCTGCGGCCTGACCACCGAGGATATCGCCCACGCCTTCCTGACCGCGCCGTCGACGCTGGCCCAGCGCATCGTGCGCGCCAAGGCCAAGATCCGTGACGCGCGCATTCCCTATCAGGTGCCCGACCGCCAGGACCTGCCGGAGCGCCTCGACAGCGTGCTGCGCGTGGTCTACCTGGTCTTCAACGAGGGCTATTCGGCCAGCTCCGGCGATCAGCTGACCCGCCACGACCTGTCCGGCGAGGCGATCCGGCTGGCGCGGCTGCTGCTCGAGCTGCTGCCCGAGCCCGAGGTCATGGGACTGCTGGCGCTGATGCTGCTGCACGAGTCGCGCCGGGCCGCGCGCACCTCGCCCGACGGCGAACTGGTGCTGCTCGACGAGCAGGACCGCAGCCGCTGGGATCGCGCGCTGATCGCCGAGGGCACCGCGCTGGTCGAGCGGGCGCTGTCGTCGCGCCGCTTCGGGCCGTATTCGCTGCAGGCCGCGATTTCGGCGGTACACGCCGAAGCGGACAGCGCTGCGTCGACCGACTGGCCGCAGATCGTCGCGCTCTATGACGTGTTGCTGGCGCTGCAACCCTCGCCCGTGGTCGAACTGAACCGTGCGGTCGCCGTGGCGATGCGGGACGGTCCCGAGGCGGGACTGCAGCTGGTCGACGCGATCCTGGCCCGTGGCGATCTGGGCGATTACCACCTGGCCCATGCCGCCCGGGCGGATCTGTGCCGGCGCCTGGGCCGCTACGCCGATGCCCGGGACGCGTATCGGACCGTGCTCGAACTGGTCCGCCAGGGCCCGGAGCGGCGCTTCATCGAACGCCGGCTTGCTGCGCTGCCGCAATAGAGGGGGCGAGCGCGACTGCGGCAGGCTCGTCTGCCGTCGATGGCCTCTGCCGATGGTTTCTTTCGATTCCCTCTGTCGGACGCCTCTGTCGATTTCGCCCGATCCCGAACGACTATCCACTGACAGGGCCATGGCCCTGCCGGCGTCATGGCGTCGTCGCCGGCGCCGTCTATGCTGATTTTCCGTGCCGTTTCGTTGCTGTTTCGTTGCTGTTTCGTTGCTGTTTCGTTGCTGTTTCGTTGCCGCGCCGCTTGCTGGCCCGCCAACACCACCCTACCGAGGAGCCCCAGATGAAATATCTCTGCCTGATCTATTACCAGGAGAAGCAGGTCTACAGCATGCCGCCCGAAGAATGGGATTCGCTGGTCGGCGAATGCCTGCGCTTCGGCGACAAGGTGCGCAGCAGCGGCCACTACATCGGCGGCGAGGCGCTGCAGCCGGTCGAGACCGCCAAGACGCTGCGCGTGCGCGACGGCAAGGTGACCGTCACCGACGGGCCGTTCGCCGAGACCAAGGAGCAGCTGGCCGGCTTCTATCTGATGGAGGCCGCCGACCTGAACGAGGCGATCCAGGTCGCCTCGAAGATCCCGCCGGCGCGGCATGGCAGCGTCGAGATCCGGCCGATCCGCGAATTGCCTGGCGCAAGCGGGACGTAAATTTTTTTGCGGGGCATTGTCGATCGGCGCGTTCGCCGTACGACTAGGTAACAGGAAGTCCGAACAGCCACCGAATCCGAGGAGCGGCGACGATGAAATACCTGTGCCTGATCTATACCGACGAGCGTGTCCTGCAAGCGATGCCCGAGCCGGAATGGCGCAGCCTGGTGGAACAGTGCCTGCGCTTGCGCGCCACGCTCGAGCGCGACGGCATGTACCTGGCCGGCGAAGCGCTGGAAAGCGCGACGACGGCCACCACGCTGCGGGTCCGCGCCGGCAAGGTATCGTTCACCGACGGGCCGTTCGCGGAAACCAAGGAACAGCTGGCGGGCTTCTATCTGATCGAGGCCGAAGGCCTGCACGAGGCGCTGCACGCGGCGGCGGGGATTCCCGCCGCACGGCTGGGCAGCATCGAAGTGCGGCCGGTGATGTCGCTGGCGGTCGGCAGTACGCCGCCCGCGCAGTGACGGCCGGACCCGACCACGACCTCGCATCTCCAACCCGCTATCCGCCTTTCCTTTCAGGAGACTCAAGATGAGCAATGCCCCGCAATCCCAGACCGCCGCCGAGACCCAGATCCGCGCCATGCTGTCGGCCTGGCGAGACGCCGCGGTCGCCCGCGACGTGCCGCGCATCGTGTCGCACTACACGCCGGACATCGTCGCCTTCGATGCCGTGATGCAGCTGCAGTTCAAGGGCGTCGACGCCTACGGCAAGCACTGGGCCGCATGCATGGAGATGTGCCCCGGGCCGATGGTGTTCGAGATGAACCAGCTGCGATTGTTCGTCGATCAGCAGTTTGGCTACGGCCACTATCTGCTGCGCTGCGGGCATGAAGAAAACGGCACCGAAAAGAGCTCGTGGATGCGAGTCACCGTCGGGCTGCGCAATACCGGCGACGGCTGGAAGATCGCCCACGAACATTTCTCGGCGCCCTTCGACGTGGAGAGCGGCAAGGCGCTGTTCGAACTGCAGCCCTGAGCGGCGTCGCAACGCCTAGACTGATCTACCGACAGGAGATACCGCAATGCGCTTCATGATTCTGGTCCGAGCCACGCAAAAGACCGAGAGCGGCGTGATGCCGGAGGAGGCGCTCATCAGCGAGATGGCCGCCTATCACGAGGAGCTGGCCAAGGCCGGCGTCCTGGTCGATGCGTCCGGGCTGCAACCCAGCGCCAAGGGCTGGCGAATTCGCTATCAGGGCCAGCAACGGACCGTCACCGACGGGCCGTTCGCGGAGACCAAGGAGCTGATCGCCGGTTACACGATCATTCAGGTCAAGTCGCGCGAGGAAGCGCTCGAATGGACCCGGCGCTTTCCGAATCCGCAAACCGACGATAACCACTGCGAGATCGAGGTGCGGCAGCTGTACGACCTCGAGGACTTTCCGCCGAGCGAGGGCATCGAGCGCTTCCGCGAATTGGAACCCATCCAGCAGCGACAGCAGTCCCAATCGCAATAACGATGCAATAACGATGCAATAACGACGCGATCACGCGCAAAAAGACGGTCGAAGACAGTTGGAACAGTTCGAAGAGTTCAAACAGTACGAGCAATACGATTAGACAGGAGAACCAAGATGGCACAAACGCAAGTCAAGCCGATTCCCGATGGGATGCCCACGCTGACGCCGCATATCGTCTGCGCCAACGCGCTGGAAGCGATCGAGTTCTACAAGCGCGCGTTCGGCGCGGTCGAGGAATTCCGGCTCACCACGCCGCAGGGCCAACTGATGCACGCGATGCTGCGCATCGGCAATTCGCCGGTGATGATGGCCGAGGAAATGCCCGAATGGCAGAGCCTGGGACCGAAGGCATTGAAGGGAACGCCGGTGGTGCTGCACCTGTACGTCGAGGATGTTGACGCGGCGGTGGCTCGGGCCGTCGACGCCGGCGCCAAGGTCACGATGCCGGTGCAGGACATGTTCTGGGGCGACCGCTACGGCCAGCTCGAAGATCCGTACGGGCATCGCTGGTCGGTGGCCACGCATGTGCGCGACGTACCGCCCGAAGAGCTGGCCAAGGCAGCTGAGCACGGCTGCGGCGCTTGATCAGGCGGTAGATGGCATGAAAGCGGCCCGTGTGGCCGCTTTTTTTATGGCTTTTTAAGTCGGCCCGGAGCGAATTTCGTCGGAGCCGTCGCCGCCGCCGCAACGCAAAACACCCCAGACCTTGGGAGATCTGGGGTGTTCTGGGG
>NZ_JCBAJO010000239.1:0-7052 GCF_059772245.1 Cupriavidus sp. R6-3 | reverse complement strand
CGCACCCGAATTACGAAGGCATGGTTGCCGGTTACACGAAGATTGACAACAGCGAGTACGAGACGCACTTCTCCAACAGATGGATGGAGTTGTACGGCGACCGCCACCTCGGGTCTATGGAGTTGTGCATGAGCACGTTCCAATACGAGTACGACGACGTGTGGCCTCCTCTCATGGAGAAGCTGGAAACGTGGATTGAGACGAATGACGCAGACCTAGAAGCGACGAAGCAGGCGTGAGCCGCGTGGCGAAGATCGGCTGTCGCTAGGAATGGGCTAGGCGGGCTGACCACGCATAGGCAGGCGCCCAGCACCTACGCTGGCTTGCAGGCAGGCGAACGGCAAACAGGGAAACTGGTGACGTTAGCGCAATAGTGGGGTTAGTGCGTTAGTCTGGGAGTCGTGGCGTCCCAATGGCCGATACCCTCCTACACATACACACCTCCCACTAACGCACTAACAACAACTACTTTTTTGTATGTAAAGCCATGCTGCGTAAGGGTTTGCGGCGTTAGTGGCGGCGCCACTAACGGCCACTAGGGCACTTGCATGGTGTGGCCATCTAATCATTCCAGAAGCTCGTAGCCGCCCTTATAGCGGCCCTCGATTCTTCGCTTTGCCTGGAGAAGTCGACTCGAAGAACGCGATACGCGCTGCCGTGGTAGTTGTAGCCTTCGCCGACCTTGCTCTTGTCTACCTCCATCAGATTGCCGGCTGCGATAAGACTGTGCAGCGTCAAGTCGAGTGCGGCTGTTGCGCCGGACTTGTGGCCACCGAACTGGGCAAGTTTCTGTGTCATGGTCTGCAGGTAGGCGCGGGGCACAATTGAGTTGAGGCGCATGCTCTCAAAGGACTTCTCGTAGCGTTCCGAGACCTTTTCCTGCGTCAGGAATCGACGGCACACGTCCAAGACCTTCTGCTCCCGCGCGTGGTCATCCGTGCCAATGTCACCGCTGTCGAGACGGTTGAGGAATAACGCAATGTCGCGCTCAACCAGACCAATCGCCCAGCTGAAATGATCGGTTGTTACGCGGGGATATGTCGGGTTATCCGCCGCCGCCAGTTCTTCATCATGTCGCGCGGGTCTTTGATGTGCCCTGTGTCGCCCCAAGACGGAAAGACGTGCGGATTGCCGTCGAGGCGCTGGCGCGTGGTCAGCAGTTCCACAGCCTGCGACGACAAAGGTAACCACACCGGATTCCGGTTCTTCGGGTCAGGGATGTACCACCAGCAGTTTTCCGGGTCGTCCCTTTCGATGCTGACTCTGTCCCACGTTAGCGAGGATGCCTCGCCAATGCGCGCGCCGGTCAGCATGAGGAACATCACAAGATCGATACTTGACCACGTATCTCGGTTGTAGACGTTGGCGCGCGCCTGCGTGAGCATGTGCCACACCGCGCCGACCTTCTTCTCGTCAATGTCCGACGTGCGTGGCTGCAACTCGATCCAGTCATCTTTAAGCGCGCCGACAGGATTGTGCAGGATGAGCGGGGTGCCGTCGTGCTTCTTATACTGCCGACCGGCATAGTTGATGAGAGCGCGAAGAATACTGAAAGCCTGATTGGCTTGCGATGGTGCTGGCCCCTTGCCCGTTGTGCCCTTCGTCATAATCTCGCGGTAACGCTTGCGGCAGTCATCCTCGGTGATGCCGGCGATAGGCTTGTGCTCCCATGCCTTGAAGGTTGTGGTCACGTGGCGCTCAATCTCGGCCTTGCTACCGTCCTTCAGCTTGCCCGGACGCCCCATGTATGCGTCTGCGACGTGGCGCAGCGTCACCTTGGCCGCCTCGTCCGCCTTCTTCACGTCGCGCGGATCGACTCCTTCGCGCATATCCTGCAAGATGCGCCGCGCCTTCTCCCGCCCTCGTATTCGGTGAGCTGCCCGTAAGGTCCAATCGTGAAGCAGACCGCTTTGCCTCTGACGCGGCCTTGCGCGACGAACACGCGCTTGCCCGCAGCAGTGACGCGCAGCCCGTAACCCTTCAGCGCGTCGTCCCAATGAATCTCATAACCCGTCACCGGTGCCTGCACCTTGTCGATGTAGGTCTTTGTCAGCTTCGCTATGTCGTCAGTCCCAAGAGGCGCTCTTTAGCGCATGTTTAGCAATCTGGGACACGTTACGACAAGCTACGCCAAACGCGCAACGATGGTACGTCGTTGATTTAAAAGAGGTTAGTGGCTAGGCGAAGCTAGGCCAAGCAACGCAAAGTCAGCACACACAAAACTTGAAAACTGCCGATGGGGTGACCCATCCGTGAGTTCGAATCTCACCGTCTCCGCCATCCGAGGCACAAGGTCCCGGCCCCATCGCGGCCTTCATCGCGGCCTTCTCTCCGCCCTCACCGCCTTCTCCGCCCTTATTGCCCGACCTTATTGCCGGCCCTTGTTCCCGGGCACGTATCCGGGCCCTTGTCCCGCCCCTTCATCCCCCACCCACACATCCCAAGGCCACGTGACTACGGCCATATCCGCGCGACCATAAAAAAGCCCCGTACAGGGCGGGGCAACGACATGTCGTGGAGAGAATCGCCGATCGCCGATCGTCAATCTCAATCGATGGTGATCTTGCCGGTCTCGATCACGTTCTTCCAGCGCTGCAGTTCCTGGTTCTCGAACTGCGCGAACTGCTCCGGCGTATTGGCGACGACCTCGAAGCCCGTCTCGGCCAGCTTGGCGCGCATCTTCGGATCGGTCAGCGAGCTGACCAGCGCGCCGTGCAGGCGCGACTTGACGTTGGCCGGCAGTCCGCGCGGGGCGGCAACCGCCTGCCACGAGTAGACCTCGACGTCCTTGACGCCCGCTTCGGCCAGCGTCGGCACGTCCGGCAGCAGCGGCGAGCGCTTCTCCGAGGTAATCGCCAGCGCCTTCAGCTTGCCGGCCTTGATGTGCTGGATCACCGCGTTGATGTTCTGGAACGAGACCTCGACCTGGCCGGCCAGCAGATCCTGGATCGCCGGGCCGCCGCCCTTGTACGGCACGTGCAGGCCGGTGGTGCCGGTCTTCTGCCAGAACAGCGCCGCGGTCAGGTGGTCGGACGAACCGGCGCCCGACGAGGCGAAGCTGACCTTGCCCGGGTTCTTCTTCATATGGGCCACCAGGTCCTGCACGCTGCGCGCCGCCACCGACGGATTGGCGACCAGCACGTTGGGGGCGCGCACCGCGACCGTCAGCAGGTCGAAGTCCTTGGCCGGATCGTACGGCAGGTTCTTCTGCAGGAAGGGGTTGACCGCGTAGACGCCGATCGACGCGATCATGATCGTGTAGCCGTCGGGCGGCGCGCGCTTGACCATCGCCGCGCCGATCGCGCCGGTCGCGCCCGGACGGTTCTCGATCACGAAGGGCTGGCCCAGCTTTTCGTTCAGCGGCTGCGCCAGCATGCGCGCGATGGTGTCCGTCGAACCGCCCGGCGGGAACGGCACCACCACGGTCACCGGTTTCTGCGGCCAGTCCTGCGCGGCGGCGGTGCCGGTGGCCAGCAGGCCGGCGGCGAACGCGCCGGCCAGCACGCCCGCCGTCAGCATCAGCCGCGGCAGGCGGCGCACACAGGTTTGCGCGGTCGCGGCGGCGCCGCGCAGGAAGTGGGTCTTGCTCATGTTGTCTCCTGAATCTCTGCTCGTGGTCGAGCTGCGGTCGTTAGATGACGTCGTTTCGATGTCGTCGCTTCGACGACGGTGTTTCGGATACCGGCGGCGATGCCGCCGAATCCCGCTACCGCACCATGCACGGCGCCTTGTTGTCGAATTTCCAGCCCGGGATCAGGAACTGCATCGCCACCGCGTCGTCGCGCGCCCCCAGTCCCATGTTGCGATAGGTCTGATGGGCCTTCTCCAGCTCGGCCATGTCGATCTCGACGCCGAGGCCGGGGCGCTTGGGCACCTGCACCATGCCGCCTTCGATCTTCAGCGGCTCCTTGGTCAGGCGCTGGCCGTCCTGCCAGATCCAGTGCGTGTCGATCGCGGTGACACGCCCCGGCGCGGCCGCGGCCACATGGGTGAACATCGCCAGCGAGATATCGAAGTGGTTGTTCGAATGCGAGCCCCATGTGAGCCCCCACTCCGCGCACATCTGCGCGACGCGCACCGAGCCCTGCATGGTCCAGAAGTGCGGATCGGCCAGCGGAATGTCGACCGACTGCAGCCGCACGGCATGGCCCATCTGCCGCCAGTCGGTGGCGATCATGTTGGTCGCGGTCGGCAGCCCGGTGGCGGTGCGGAATTCGGCCATGATCTCGCGGCCCGAATAGCCGTCCTCGGCGCCGCACGGGTCCTCGGCGTAGGCGAGCACGCCATGCTTGTCGCGGCACAGCCGGACCGCCTCGGCCAGCGACCAGGCGCCGTTCGGATCGAGCGTGATGCGGGCCGTGGGAAAGCGCTCGGCCAGCGCGACGATCGCTTCCATTTCCTCGTCGCCGCGCAGCACGCCGCCCTTGAGCTTGAAGTCGTTGAAACCGTAGCGCTGGTAGGCGGCCTCGGCCAGGCGCACCACCGCCTCGGGCGTCATCGCCTCCTCGTTGCGCAGCCGGAACCAGGCATCGTCGGCATCGGCTTCCTGGCGATACGGCAGCGTGGTGCGCTTGCGGTCGCCGATATAGAACAGGTAGCCCAGCATCTCGACGGCGTCGCGCTGCTGCCCTTCGCCGAGCAGCGCGGCGACCGGCACGTCCAGGTGCTTGCCCAGCAGGTCGAGCAGCGCCGCTTCCAGCGCGGTGACCGCAT
Organism: Cupriavidus sp. R6-3; assembly: GCF_059772245.1. NCBI lineage: Bacteria > Pseudomonadati > Pseudomonadota > Betaproteobacteria > Burkholderiales > Burkholderiaceae > Cupriavidus > Cupriavidus sp. R6-3. Next base: position 2,339 of record NZ_JCBAJO010000239.1, on the reverse strand, counting down.
GGATCGTGATGCGCAGGTCGAAGGTCTGCAGGCCGCGCCCGCCCGCATCGCGGCTGGCGAAGGCCTGCCGCACGCGATTGAGCACCGCCTGGTAGGCGCCGATCGGCTGGCCGACCACCAGCGGGCGGGCGTCTTCCAGCGTCTGCCGGATACCCTCGCCGCCCGGCACCTCGCCGACGCCGGTACGGCCGGCGCTGTCCTTGAGCAGCACCACGTTGCGCGTGAAGAAGGGACCGTGGGCGCCCGACAGGTTCATCAGCATGCTGTCGTGGCCGGCGACCGGGATCACGGTCAGTTCGGTGACGACGGGCGTGGCGCCCGGCGCGGAGATCGGTTGGTCTGTCATGAAGCGTCTCGGAATGCTGTCTCGGATGGCTTTTTGTCGCCCGGCTCCGGGGCACACCCGATGGTGGCACGGAGCGGGACGAGGTAAAGTCGGTTATCAGTCGTCGTATAACTTACGACGCAGTATAATGAGCCGTTCCAGAACCGGTCAAGCACCGTACTTACCCTATGAAAGCCTCGACCTTGGCCCCCACTCCGCTTCGCCGCCGCGGCCGCACGCTGGCCGAAGAAGCGGTCGCCAGCCTGACCGACAGCATTCGCCAGGGCACGCTGCGCCCCGGCGACAAGCTGCCCACCGAATCGGAAATCATGGCCACGCTCGGCGTCAGCCGCACCGTGGTGCGCGAGGCGCTGTCCCGCCTGCAGGCGAGCGGCCTGGTCGAGACCCGCCACGGCATCGGTACCTTCGTGCTGACCCCGCCCCCGGCCGAATCGGGCTCTCCCTTCCGCATCGATCCGTCGGCCATGGTCACGGCGATGGACGTGCTGGCGATGCTGGAATTCCGCGTCAGCATCGAAGCCGAAGCCGCCGGGCTGGCGGCCGTGCGGCGCAGTGACGCCGATCTGGCCGAGATGCGGCGCGCGCTGGACGAGCTGAAGCGCACCGCCGCTTCCGGCGGCGATTCGGTCGCCTCCGACTTCGCCTTCCACCTGGCCGTCGCGCGCGCCACCGGCAACCGCTACTTCAGCGAGATGCTCGGCCATCTCGGCGCCTCGGTGATCCCGCGCGGCCGGCTGCACGTCACGCCCGGCGACCGCGAGCAATATCTGGAACGGGTCAACTTCGAGCACGACAGCATCTACGACGCGATCGAGCGCCGCGACCCCGATGGCGCCAAGGCGGCGATGCGCATGCATCTGACCAACAGCCGCGAACGCCTGCGCAAGGCATCGGCAGCGGCCGCCAGCACCCCTGCCTGACCCCGGCACGCCGGCGCCGAGGGTTAACCCCCGGCGCCGGGCTCTTGCGCCTTAGTTGTACGATGTCTTATGATGACGTTCATCGAGCGGCGCCTCGGCTTCCTTGTCCCGGCGCCGCCACCGTCCAACGTTGCGCATTCGGGCACGCCGCCCGGCCTTTTCATCGGAAACCACCATGTCCCTGAACCCCCAAGACCTCAAACAGATCATCAGCGCCGGCCTGCTGTCGTTCCCGGTGACCGATTTCGACGCCAACGGCGACTTCGCCGCGGCCTCCTACGCCAAGCGTCTCGAATGGCTCGCCCCGTACGGCGCCAGCGCGCTGTTCGCCGCCGGCGGCACCGGCGAGTTCTTCTCGCTGGCCCCGAACGAGTACAGCGACATCATCCGCACCGCGGTCGATACCTGCCGCGGCAAGGTGCCGATCATCGCCGGCGCCGGCGGCCCGACCCGCGTCGCGATCGCCTATGCGCAGGAGGCCGAGCGCCTGGGCGCCCACGGCGTGCTGCTGCTGCCCCACTACCTGACCGAAGCCAGCCCGGAAGGCATCGCCAACCACGTCGAGGCGGTCTGCCGCTCGGTGTCCTGCGGCGTGATCGTCTACAACCGCGCGGTGTGCCGCCTGAACGCGGTGCAGCTGGAACGGCTGGCCGAGCGCTGCCCGAACCTGATCGGCTACAAGGACGGCCTGGGCGACATCGAGCTGATGGTGTCGATCCGCCGCCGGCTGGGCGAGCGCTTCGCCTACCTGGGCGGGCTGCCGACGGCCGAGGTCTACGCCGCGGCCTATCGCGCGCTGGGCGTGCCGGTCTACTCGTCGGCGGTGTTCAACTTCATCCCGAAGACCGCGATGGATTTCTATCGCGCCATCGCCGCCGAGGATCACGAGACTGTCGGCCGCCTGATCGATACCTTCTTCCTGCCCTACCTCGACATCCGCAACCGCAAGCAGGGCTACGCGGTCAGCATCATCAAGGCGGGCGCCCGCCTGGTCGGCCACGACGCCGGCCCGGTGCGCGCGCCGCTGACCGATCTGAGCGAAGAGGAATGCGCGATGCTGCAACGGCTGATCG
>NZ_JCBAJO010000238.1:0-7075 GCF_059772245.1 Cupriavidus sp. R6-3 | reverse complement strand
CCAGCCGCGCGGCGATCTGGCCCGGTGCGGCCTGGCCGGGGCGAAGGGGAGACAGGGCCTGTGTCACGATATTCACTCCGTTTGCGGTTCCATCCCCAACCCGTCGACCTCGCTGCGCGGCCCCCTCGTGCTTCTCTCGGGCCTCGATAAGACCGACCGGTCGTGCTATTTATCGGCGAAAACATTGCCGAGGAAAAACGTTGCCTCGGGGGACCAGCGCAAACGTTCGGCGCGTGCGGCCTATCCGGCTTGCGGGCGTCCTGTGCGGCCCTGTGCAGTCCTATGCGGCCTATGCCGCCGCGCGTTTGCCTCTCGTGACCAGCGAATGGAAGGCGCGGCGCGCCATCGCCTGCGCATCCGCGCGTCCGAGCATCTTCAGCGATTGCTGGAAGGCCATCACGATGCCGGCCATCTCGAAGGCAATCTGGCGCGGTTCCTCGTCCGCGCCCAGGCTGCCGTCCTGGATGGCGTCCGACGCGACGCGGACCACAATGCCGTTCCAGTCCTTCAGCGCGCGGACCAGCATGTCGCGGATCACGCCCGGCCGGTCGCGATACTCCTGGCCCAGCGCCATGAACAGGCAGCGGCCGCCGGAGTCGGTGCTGCCGATCCATTCGAGCTGCCCTTCGAACAGCGCGCGCAGGCGCGGTATGCCGCGCGGCTGGCGCAGCGCGGGCTGCACCACCATCGCCGTGAAGCGCTCGATCGCCAGTTCCAGCACTGCCTGCTGCAAGGCCTCCTTCGACTTGAAGTGCGCGTACAGGCCGCTCTTGGACATGTCCGTGCTGGCGGCCAGTTCCGCGAGCGACAGCTGCTCGAATCCGATCCGGGTCGCGGTATCGAATGCCTGAGCGATGATCGCGCTGCGCGTCAGATGGCCTTTTTGCATGCTCGGAAGAATAGCACGACCGGTCGGTCTGTCAAACCGAACTTGGCGCTAACGAGCCCTATTCGCTATTGTGGAAGCACGGGCACTTCAAAGGGCCCGATATCGCGACGGCAGGGCTGGAGGAAAGCCAACCGGCACAAACCGTGAATTCTGTAAAAGTGTTTCCCTGATTACATACGGAACGCGACGTGTGCTCTATACTCGAATGCACGTCCGCGCACTTTCTTTTTTGGTGACTGGAGACCGATATGAACAGTACAGCCGTGCCACGAGGCGCTAGCGAACCGTTCCGGCAACTGCGGGCATTGCGCCGAGCGCGCAAGCTCAAGCAGGAGGACGTCGCCCGCAAGGCCGGGATCTCCCGGGAGGCGTATCTGCGCGCGGAGTCGGGCCAGGCCGATCCGCGTATGTCTACCTTCCTGGCCGCCTGCGAGGCGCTCGGTCTGGAGGTGGTGCTTGCCCCCCAGCATCTGGCGCAGGACGTCAACGCCTTCATCGCCAGCCGCAACGGCGGCGTGACCGCGGCCTCGATGGCCGGTCCGGCGGGCGGCGCATCGGCGTCCTCGGCTTCGTCCGCCTCCCCGGGCGGCGGCACGTCCGGCGCGGGTGGCATGGGCACCCCGCAGGGCGAAGGCCACAAGCCGGTCTGATCCTGTCATCTTCCCCTTGCGGCCGGCGTTCGTCCGGCCGCTGGTTTTAGCGCCGCGCGGCCTCCCACCGCATCCGGCGTGACCGGGCGCGTTCGTCCAGGTGCCTTCGTCCGGGGGCCTTCGTCCAGGCGCCTTCGTCCGGTAGCACTTCCGCGTTCCCCTTCTCCGCCGTTTCTCCCGCGCTTCCGGTTCTCCGGCAAAAGCCGCCGTGTGCACATCGCCGTGCCGCCGCGGGCCCTTCACGTCTGTTCCCGTCGCCTTCCTCTACACCGCTGCCGGCTTTTTGGCCGAATCCGGATTGACACCTTTCGTATCGCTGATTACGATTCGGTAAATTCGTTTCACAATACGTAATTCATCGGCTGGCCGCGCGTGATGCCGCGCCATGCGGCCTATGCTGGGAAATGCGCGCCGGCAGGCGCCGAACCACAGCCCAGACAGCACCAAGCAGAACGGAGACAAGGCCCATGTCCAAAGCCTTTGCGTCGCAAGCCGACCTCGAAGCGAAGCAGGTCACCTTCACCAGGCTGTCCGACAACGCCTACGCCTATACCGCCGAGGGCGATCCGAATTCGGGCGTGGTGATCGGCGACGACAGCGTGCTGATCGTGGACACCACCGCCACGCCCGCGATGGCGCAGGACCTGATCGCGCGCATCCGGACCGTGACCGACAAGCCGATCAAGCACGTGGTGCTGTCGCACTACCACGCGGTGCGCGTGCTGGGCGCGTCGGCCTATTTCAGCGAAGGCGCGCAGAACGTGATCGCCAGCCGCGGCACCTACGAGATGATCGTCGAGCGCGGCGAGGCGGACATGAAGTCCGAGATCGAGCGGTTTCCGCGGCTGTTCGCCGGCGTCGAGACCGTGCCGGGCCTGACGTGGCCGAACCTGGTGTTCGAGCGCGAGCTGACGCTGTTCCTCGGCAATCTGGAGGTCAAGATCCTGCATCTCGGCCCCGGCCACACGAAGGGCGATACCGTGGTGTGGATTCCGTCGCAGAAGATCCTGTTCTCCGGCGACCTGGTCGAGTACGACGCGGCCTGCTATTGCGGCGACGCGCAGCTCGAGGAGTGGCCGGCCACGCTGGACGCGCTGCGCGCGCTGCAGCCGCAGGCGCTGGTGCCGGGACGCGGTCCCGCGCTGACCACGCCGGAGCAGGTCGACAAGGGCCTCGCCTACACGCGCGATTTCGTCAGCACGCTGCTGCAGCGCGGCCGCGAGGCGGTGGCGCAGAAGCTCGACCTGAAGGGCGCGATGGCGCATACGCGCGCGGCGATGGACCCGAAGTTCGGCCACGTCTTCATCTACGAGCACTGCCTGCCGTTCGACGTGGCGCGCGCCTATGACGAGGCCAGCGGCATCAAGCATCCGCGCATCTGGACCGCGGAGCGCGACAAGGAAATGTGGGCCGCGCTGCAGGACTGAACCCCGGCGGCATGCTGGCCGCCGCAGTTCGCGGGACAGCGGGCGCGGCGGCGGGATGGAGACGACATGGAAACCCCAGCTCAGGCAAGCGAGAACGATCCGGCAAAGGACCGAGGCACGGATCCGGCCCACCACGCGGCCCGCACCTTTGCTTACCGTCGCTGCGCGGAACAGCAGGCGGGCGTGCAGGCTGGCGTGCAAGGGGGCTTGCAAGGGGATATGCAACCCGGCGTGCAACCCGGGGTGCAAGCGGATGTGCAAGCGCCGCTGCGGCCCGTGGTCGTGATCGGCGCCGGTCCCGTCGGCCTCGCCACCGCCATCGACCTGGCCCAGCAGCAGGTGCCGGTAGTGCTGCTCGATGACGATTGCACGCTGGCCAGCGGTTCGCGCGCGATCTGCTTCGCCAAGCGCACGCTGGAGATTTTCGATCGCCTCGGCTGCGGCGAGCGGCTGGTCGACAAGGGCGTGCGCTGGCACGTCGGCCGCGTGTTCTTCGACCAGGAGCAGGTCTACAGCTTCGATCTGCTGCCCGAGAGCGGCCACCATCGTCCCGCCTTCATCAATCTTCAGCAGTACTACGTCGAGGGCTACCTCGTCGAACGCGCGAGCGAACTGCCCGGTCTCGAACTGCGCTGGCGCCATCGCGTCAGCGGCCTGCGGCAGGAGGCCGATCGGGTCGTGCTGACGGTATCGACGCCCGAGGGCGACTACACGATGGCGGCGCGCTACGTGGTGGTGGCCGACGGCGCGCGCAGTCCCGTGCGCCAGCTGATGGGGCTGCAAAGCCAGGGCCGGACCTTCCGCGACCGTTTCCTGATCGCCGACGTGCGCATGGCCGCCGGCTTCCCGGCCGAACGCTGGTTCTGGTTCGATCCGCCGTTCAACCGCAATCAGTCGGTGCTGCTGCACCGGCAGCCCGACAATATCTGGCGCATCGATTTCCAGCTGGGCTGGGATGCCGATCCCGAACAGGAACGCCAGCCCGAACGCGTGCTGCCGCGCCTGCGCGCGCTGCTCGGGCCGGACGCGCAGTTCGAGCTCGAATGGGTCAGCGTCTACACCTTCTCGTGCCAGCGCATGGAGCGCTTCCGCCACGGCCGCGTGCTGTTCGCCGGCGACGCGGCGCATCGCGTCTCGCCGTTCGGCGCGCGTGGCGCCAACAGCGGCGTGCAGGACGCGGAAAACCTGGCGTGGAAGCTGCGGCTGGTGCTGGCCGGGCTGGCGCCGGACGCGCTGCTCGACACCTATGCCAGCGAGCGCGAATACGCTGCCGACGAGAACATCCTGCATTCGACGCGCTCGACCGATTTCATCACGCCCAAGAGCGCCACCAGCCGCGTGTTTCGCGATGCGGTGCTGCGGCTCGCTCGCCAGCATCCGTTCGCGCGCCAGCTGGTCAACAGCGGCCGGCTGTCGACGCCGACCGTTCTGACGCCGTCGCCGCTGAACACGCCCGATACGGCGGCGTTCGGCGGCGCGATGGTGCCCGGTGCGGTCTGCGCCGATGCGCCGGTGCGCGTCATGGGCGAGGAAGGGCAGGGCACGGCAAGGCAGGGAAACGAGGCGCGGGGCGAGGGCTGGCTGCTGCCGCATCTCGGCAGGGACTTCACCGCGCTGGTGTTCGCCGACGCTCGGGGCCTGTTGCCGGCGGCGTGCGCGGCGCTGGAACAACTGAGCGCCGCGCCGGTGCCGGTCAAGGTGGTCTGCGTGATGCCGCCGACGCCATCGACGCAGCCCACGCCAACGTCCTCTCCAACGTCCTCGCCAACGCTCATGGCCACGCCGACGTCAACGCCGACGCCAACGTCAACGCCGACGCCAACGTCAATGCCGATGCCAACGCCGACTTTGCCGCGCGGCGCGGTAATCCTCGAAGACATCGACGGACTGGCCGCGCGCCGCTACGACGGCCAGCCCGGCACCTGCTATCTGCTGCGCCCCGACCAGCACGTCTGCGCACGCTGGCGCCAGGCAGAGCACGACGCGCTGCTGACCGCGCTGCGCCGCGCGCTCGGCATGCTCGACGTGCAATGGCGTGCGGCGCCGGCCGAGCCCGAGCCGCCGGCCGCGCAACTCGTCACCGAACCCAATCTCGCGCAGCCGGACGACGTCTACGAGTCGCTGCTGGAGATGCATCGCGATCTGAGCGATGCGCAAAGCCAGGCCGCCAACGCGCAGCTGATCCTGCTGCTGGCCAACCATATCGGCGACACCGCGGTGCTGCGCCAGGCGATGGCGCTCGCGCGCGCCGCCGTGCCGCCCGCGGTCCCCGGCCCGCAAGCGGACGCCGCCGTGCCGATTCCGGTGCCGGCGTAAGCCGATCACCCCAGCCCATCCTTCTCCGAGAACCTTTCCGAGAACTTTTTCAGAACCTCTGTCAGGACCACCATGACCCAAGCACTACGCCAAGACACCGACGCCGGCGCGCTGCGCTACCAGTCCGGCTTCGCCAACGAGTTCGCCACCGAGGCCCTGCCGGGCGCGCTGCCGGTCGGACAGAATTCGCCGCAGCGCGCGCCGTACGGCCTGTACGCCGAGCAGCTGTCGGGCACCGCCTTCACCGCGCCGCGCGCGCACAACCGCCGCTCGTGGCTGTACCGCATCCGCCCGGCGGCGATGCACGAGTCCTTCGTCAGGATCGAGCAATCGCGCATTGTCAGCCGCTTCGACGACGTCGCGCCGTCGCCGAACCAGATGCGCTGGAGCCCGCTGCCGATGCCGGACGCGCCTACCGACTTCATCGACGGCATCGTCACGATGGGCGGCAACGGCGGCCCGGAGGCGATGGTCGGCTGCGGCATCCACCTGTACCTGGCCAACCGCTCGATGCAGGGCCGGTTCTTCTACAACGCTGACGGCGAGATGCTGATCGTGCCGCAGCAGGGCCGGCTGCGCCTGGCCACCGAACTGGGCGTGCTCGAGGTCGAGCCGCAGGAGATCGTGGTGGTGCCGCGCGGCGTGCGCTTCCGCGTCGAGCTGCTCGACGGCGAGGCGCGCGGCTATATCTGCGAAAACTACGGCGCGCTGCTGAAGCTGCCCGACCTTGGCGTGATCGGCTCGAACGGCCTGGCCAATCCGCGCGACTTCCAGACCCCGGTGGCCTGGTACGAGGACGTCGAGGGCGATTTCGAGCTGGTGGCCAAGTTCCAGGGCAATCTGTGGCGCGCGAAGATCGATCATTCGCCGCTGGACGTGGTGGCCTGGCATGGCAACTACGCACCGTACAAATACGATCTGCGCCGCTTCAACACGATCGGCTCGATCAGCTTCGACCATCCGGACCCGTCGATCTTCCTGGTGCTGCACAGCCCGTCCGATACCGAGGGCGTCGACAACATCGACTTCGTGATCTTCGGCCCGCGTTGGCTGGCGATGGAGCACTCGTTCCGCCCGCCCTGGTTCCACCGGAATATCGCCAGCGAGTTCATGGGCCTGATCGAAGGCGTCTACGACGCCAAGGCCGAAGGGTTTGCCCCGGGCGGCGCGAGCCTGCACAACTGCATGAGCGGCCACGGCCCCGATGCGGAGACCTTCGCGCGCGCCACCGAGGCGGACACCACCAGGCCGCACCGCATCTCCGACACGATGGCCTTCATGTTCGAAACGCCGACGGTGATCCGGCCCACGCGCTACGCCGCCGAATCGGCCGCGCTGCAATCCGACTACCAGCACTGCTGGCAAGGGCTGAAAAAGCATTTCAACCCGAATCAGCGCTGACGATCGCGCGGCCCGGCATCGCACCACCTATCGCACGTATCGCAGGTATTGCAGGTATTGCAGGTATTGCACGCATCGCACGTATCGCACGCAGCGAACACAGCGAACGCAGCGACCTCCGAACACAGAACCTATCCAACGCATTGCATCCATGACCCAAGCCCAATCCTCCCGCAGCTGGATCGAATCGGCCAACGACGCCGCCACCCATTTCCCGCTGCAGAACCTGCCCTACGGCGTGTTCTCGCACGGCTCGCAGGCCCCGCGCGTCGGCGTCGCGATCGGCGACCGCATCGTCGACCTGTCGGTGCTGGACGAAGCCGGCCTGCTGCCGGCCGCGACCCGCGGCACCTTCGCCGCGCCGGTGCTGAACCGCTTCATCGCACTGGGCC
>NZ_JCBAJO010000237.1:0-7117 GCF_059772245.1 Cupriavidus sp. R6-3 | reverse complement strand
GACGTGCAGGCGGTGCTCGACAGCCGCGAGCGGCTGCCCGAGCTGGTCGCCTCGCTCGCCGCGGCGGCGCCGGGCAGCCTGCAGACGCGCATTCACGGCGACCTGCATCTGGGCCAGGTGCTGATCGCGCAGAACGACACCTACATCATCGACTTCGAGGGCGAGCCGGGCCTGCCGCTGGCCTACCGGCGCCGCAAGACCTCGCCGCTGCGCGATGTCGCGGGCATCCTGCGCTCGTTCGACTATGCCGCGGCCACGGTCGGCACCGATCGCAGCGAGCGCACCCATTCGGCGCTGCCACCGGCGCAGGCCGAGCGGCGCGAAGGGCTGCTGGAGCGCTTCCGCCAGACCGCGACCGACGCCTTCCTCGGCGGCTACCGCGAGGTCGCCGACACCGCGCTGCACCCGTGGGCAAGCGCGGCACAGCTGCAGCCGCTGCTCGACCTGTTCCTGCTCGAGCGCGCCGCCTACGAGGTCAAGTACGAGGCCGACAACCGGGTGACCTGGATCGACCTGCCGGTGCACGGCCTCGCTCGGCTGATCCGCACGCTGACGGGCATGCCCGGCGGCACCGCCGCGGCGCCGCCGGCCTCGCCGCCCCACGCCCCACACGTCTGAGACGCAACCATGGCCACCATGACTTCCTCCGGCCCCGCGTCGACGCGGGGCCCGCACGGACACTCCGGGCACGCCGAACACGCCGCCGTGCAATTCGAGGCGCTGCTCGATGCGCGCCACGCCGACCCGTTCTCGCTGCTCGGGCCGCACCGCGAAGGCGACCGTACGGTGGTGCGCGCCTGCCTGCCCGGCGCGCAGTCCGTCGCGCTGGCCGACACCCTGGGCAATGCCATCGGGCCGATGCAGTGCATCCACGCCGGCGGCATCTTCGCCGGCACGCTGCCCGACAAGCTGGGCCGGCGCGACTACCGGCTCGATATCACCTGGCCCGACGGCACCCGCCAGTTGAGCGCCGACCCGTATTCGTTCGACCTGCTGCTCGGCGAGCTGGACCTGCACCTGATCGGCGAGGGCCGGCATTTCGAACTGGGCCGCTGCCTGGGCGCGCAATGGATGATGGTCGACGGCATCGAGGGCGTGCGCTTCGCGGTGTGGGCGCCCAACGCCAGCCGCGTCTCGGTGATCGGCGACTTCAACGGCTGGCATCCGGCGCGCCATCCGATGCGGCTGCGCTACGGCGTCGGCGTGTGGGAGCTGTTCGTGCCGGCCGGGCTCGGCGTGCAGCCCGGCAGCCGCTACAAGTACGACCTCAGCGACGCGCACGGCCACCCGCTGCCCGACAAGGCCGACCCGCTGGCGCTCGCCACCGAGCTGCCGCCGGGCACCGCTTCGGTGGTGACGCAGGCCGGCGTGTCGGCGCCGCCGTTCGGCTGGACCGACCAGGGCTGGATGAGCCGCCGCTCCAGCCAGGACCCGTATTCCACGCCGATGTCGGTCTACGAGGTGCATGCCGGCTCGTGGCTGCGCGAGGTCAATGATCCCGCGCGCGGCTGGGAGATCCTGGGCGAGCGCCTGATCCCCTATGTACGCGACCTCGGCTTTACCCATATCGAGCTGCTGCCGATCACCGAGCATCCGTTCGGCGGCTCGTGGGGCTACCAGCCGCTGTCGCTGTTCGCGCCGACCGCGCGCTTCGGGCCGCCGCAGGCCTTCGCCGCCTTCGTCGACCGCTGCCACGAGGCCGGCATCGGCGTGATCCTCGACTGGGTGCCGGCGCACTTCCCGACCGATCCGCATGGCTTGGCCGAGTTCGACGGCACCGCGCTGTACGAGCACCAGGACCCGCGCGAGGGCTTCCACCAGGACTGGAACACGCTGATCTACAACCTCGGCCGCAACGAGGTGCGCGGCTTCCTGCTGGCAAGCGCGCTGCACTGGCTGCGCGAGTTCCATATCGACGGGCTGCGCGTCGACGCGGTCGCCTCGATGCTGTACCGCGACTACAGCCGCAAGGCCGGGCAGTGGGTGCCGAACCGCTTCGGCGGCCGGGAGAACCTGGAGGCGGTGTCGTTCCTGCGCGAGCTCAATACGGTGGTGCGCGAACGCTGCCACGGCGCGATGACGATCGCCGAGGAATCGACCGCCTGGCCGGGCGTGACCGCGCCCGTCGACAGCGGCGGGCTGGGCTTCACCTTCAAGTGGAACATGGGCTGGATGCACGACACGCTGCGCTATCTGTCGCACGATCCGGTGCACCGCGCCTGGCACCACCAGGACATGACCTTCGGCATGGTCTACGCGTGGTCCGAGGCCTTCGTGCTGCCGCTGTCGCACGACGAGGTCGTGCACGGCAAGGGCTCGCTGATCGGCAAGGCGCCGGGCGACCACTGGCAGAAGCTGGCGAACCTGCGCGCGTATTTCGGCTTCATGTGGACCCACCCCGGCAAGAAGCTGCTGTTCATGGGCGGCGAGCTGGCGCAATGGCACGAATGGAATCACGAGAGCGAGCTCGACTGGGCGCTGCTGGATCATCCCGACCATCGCGGCATGCAGATGCTGATCCGCGACCTGAACCGCGCCTATCGCGAGCTGCCCGCGCTGCACGCCTGCGACCACCATCCCGGCGGCTTCAGCTGGGTGATCGGCGACGACAGCCATAACAGCGTGTTTGCCTATCTGCGCCGCGCCGCGCCCGACAGCGACGACGTGGTGCTGGCGGTGATCAACATGACGCCGGTGCCGCGGCCGGGCTACCGGCTCGGCGTGCCACGTGCCGGACGCTGGCAGGAGATCATCAATACCGATGCCGCGTGCTATGGCGGCAGCAATGTCGGCAACGGCGGCGAGCTGTTCGCGGAAGCCGTGCCCTCGCACGGGCTGCCCGCCTCGCTGTCGCTGACGCTGCCGCCGCTGGCGATGCTGCTGCTGCGCCATCTGCCCGACTAGGAGGGTCCTGCTTGTCGCGTTCCCCGATCGCCAGCACGCTCCTTCCCGGCAAACCCTACCCGCTCGGCGCCCATTGGGACGGCCTCGGGATCAACTTCGCGGTGTTCTCGGCCAATGCCACCAGGGTCGAGCTGTGCCTGTTCTCGCGCAACGGCCGCAAGGAGCTGGCGCGGCTGACGATGCCCGAGTGCACCGACGAGGTCTGGCACGGCTATCTGCCCCACGCCTCGCTCGGCACGGTGTACGGCTATCGCGTGCACGGCCCGTACGAGCCGCACCACGGCCATCGCTTCAATCCCGCCAAGCTGCTGCTGGACCCCTATGCGCGCAAGCTGACCGGCCCGCTGCGCTGGGCCGATGCGCTGTTCGGCTACCGGCTGCAGAGCCCGCGCGCCGACCTGACGCCGGACCGGCGCGACAGCGCGCCGATGATGCCCAAGGCCATCGTCGTCGACGAGAGCTTCCATTGGGGCGACGACCGCCCGCCGGCGGTGCCGTGGGAGCGCACCGTCATCTACGAGGCGCATCTGCGCGGGCTGTCGATGCGGCGCGACGACCTGCTGCCGCATCAGCGCGGCACCTTCGCCGCGCTGTCCGACCCGCGCTTTGTCGACCATCTGCATCACCTCGGCGTGACGACCATCGAGCTGCTGCCGATCCACGCCTTCCTGCAGGACCGTTTCCTGGTCCAGCGCGGACTGCGCAACTACTGGGGCTACAGCACGCTGAGCTACTACGCGCCCGAGCCGGCCTACCTCAGCGGCGGCGAGCTCAACGAGGTCAAGGTCGCGATCCGCCGGCTGCACGCGGCCGGCATCGAGGTGATTCTCGACGTGGTCTACAACCACACCTGCGAAGGCAACGAGCTGGGCCCGACGCTGTCGTGGCGCGGACTCGACAACGCCAGCTACTACCGGCTGGTGCCGGGCGACGAGCGCCACTACATCAACGACACCGGCTGCGGCAATACGCTGAACCTGTCGCATCCGCGCGTGCTGCAGATGGTGCTCGATTCGCTGCGCTACTGGGTCCAGTGCTACCACGTCGACGGCTTCCGCTTCGACCTGGGCAGCACGCTCGGGCGCGAGGGCAACGGCTTCGATCCGGGCGCGGGCTTCTTCGACGCGGTGCTGCAGGACCCGGTGCTGTCGCGCGTCAAGCTGATCTCGGAGCCATGGGACCTGGGCCCGGGCGGCTATCAGGTCGGCAACCATCCACCGGGCTTCGCAGAATGGAACGACAAGTTCCGCGACACGGTGCGGCGCTTCTGGCGCGGCGACCCCGGCCAGCGCGGCGAGCTGGCCGCGCGGCTGACCGGCTCGGCCGACCTGTTCGACCGGCGCCACCGCAAGCCCTGGGCCTCGATCAACTTCGTCACCGCGCATGACGGCTTCACGCTGGCCGACCTGGTCAGCTACGCCGCCAAGCACAACGAGGCCAACGGCGAGGACAACCGCGACGGCACCGACGACAACGCCAGCGCCAACTGGAGCCCCGACGGGTCGGTGGAAGGCCCGACCGACGATCCCGCGATCCTCGCCACCCGCGGCCAGGTCGCGCGCGCGATGATGGCCACGCTGCTGCTGTCGCAGGGCACGCCGATGCTGACCGCCGGCGACGAATGGCTGCGCTCGCAGCAGGGCAACAACAACGCCTACTGCCAGGACAACGAACTGTCGTGGCTGAACTGGGACGACGCGCAGACGCCCACCGGGCGCGGCATGGTCGAATGCGTGCGCCGGCTGCTGGGCCTGCGGGCGCGGCTGCCCGCCTATGCGGAGCGGCAGTTTCTCCACGGTCGTCAGGAATTCGCACCAGGTCTTCACGATATCGGCTGGTTCGGCGTCGATGGCGAACCGCTGACGCCCGAACAGTGGTCCAATCCCGAGGAACGGACGCTGGCGCTCAGGCGCGCCAGACGCGACGCCGATGGGCAGGTCCACGTGACGGTACTGCTGCTGAATGCCGGCACCGAGGCGGTCGAATACCGGCTGCCGCCGCCGGCGCTGATCTGGTCCCGCCTGTTCGACAGCGCCCGGCCGGAATTGCCGGAAGCGCCGCTCGATCATCCGGTCCAGCCGGTCGCGCCGCACGCCGCGGTGCTGCTGGCCGCCACGCTGGCGCCGTCGGGGCCGTCGTAACGGACGGCCTCGTTCGGCAACCCGATTCGGCGCCCGGTGCGGCTACCGATTCAGCGCCCCGATCACCGGCCACCGTCCGCCATCGTCCGCCAACGTCGCCATCCCGACCAGTCAGCCACAAAGGAGCCCCACCATGCCGCGCCAAGCCAATCCCGATGCCGCGCTAGCATCGCTGCACCTGCTCGCCGAGCGTGCCGGCCTGCTGGTGTATTGGCAGGATGCCCAGGGGCGCGATCGCGTGGTCCCGGAGGAATCGCTGCGCATCGTGCTCGAACGGCTCGGCCTGCCGTGCAAGACCATCGGCCAGTGCGAGGCCTCGCGCGCCCGGATGCTGGCCGACGACGCCGCCACCGCGTTGGCACCGCTGCTGACCGCCGACCAGGGCAAGCCGATCCGCGTGCCGCTGGCGCATACCCGGCAGGAGCAGCCGTTCCGACTCGAACTGGAGGACGGCAGCGTGCAGACCGGCGTCGCCCGCCGCGATGCCCGCGGCGCGCTGATCGTGCCGGCGGTGCAGAGCGCCGGCTACCATCGCCTGCTGATGGGCGATGTCGAGGTGAAGGTCGCGGTCGCGCCGCCGCGCTGTTTCGGCGTGCAGGACGCGCTGCGCGGCATTGGCCTGTCCGAGCAGGAGCGGATGCGGCGCAAGCCCTGGGGCCCGTCGGTGCAGGTCTACGGCCTGCGCCGCGGCGCGCCGGCCGGCATGGGCGACCTGAGCGCGCTGGCGATGTTCGCCGAGGCGGCCGCACGCGAAGGCGCCGACGCGGTCGCCATCAGCCCGCTGCACGCCGGCTTCGCGGCCTTTCCCGAACGCTACAGCCCCTACTCGCCGTCCAGCCGGCTGTTCCTGAACGTGCTGTATGCCGACCCGGCGCCGGTATTCGGCCACGCCGCGGTGGCGCGCGCCATCTCGGCGCTGCAGCTGGGCGGGCTCATGCAGACGCTCGAAGCGAAGGCCGAGATCGACTGGCCGGCCGTGGCCCAGGCGCGGCTGAAGATCACGCGCTGGCTGTGGGACCACCGGGACCAGCTGCTGCCCGCCGACGCCGCCGACGATCTGGCGCTGTTCCGCAGCAAGGGCGGCACGCCGCTGCTGGCGCACGCGGCCTTCGAGGCCCTGCAGGCCCAGCACGTGGCCGAGGCGGGGACGCGCGCCGAGATGCAGGTGGCCGGGGACTG
The DNA here is from genome assembly GCF_059772245.1 of Cupriavidus sp. R6-3. Classification (NCBI taxonomy): domain Bacteria; kingdom Pseudomonadati; phylum Pseudomonadota; class Betaproteobacteria; order Burkholderiales; family Burkholderiaceae; genus Cupriavidus; species Cupriavidus sp. R6-3. The sequence continues at coordinate 893 of NZ_JCBAJO010000237.1, read as the reverse complement.
GCGCCGCTGGCCGGTCACGCACCGTTCGCCGCAGGACGCGGCGCTGACGGCCTTCGCCAGCGCCTTCCCCGACGAGATCGGCTATCACGTGTTCCTGCAATGGATGGCCCAGGACGGCCTGCGCGCGGCGCAGCGCAGCGCCCGCGATGCCGGCATGGCGATCGGACTGATCGGCGACCTGGCGGTCGGCACCGACCCCACCGGCAGCCATGCCTGGACCCGGCAGAACGAGATGCTGCAGGGCTTCTCCGCCGGCGCCCCGCCCGATGTGTACAACCCGCTGGGGCAGAGCTGGGGCATCACGGTGTTTTCGCCGCGCGGGCTGCGCCGGCACGGCTACACGGCCTTCATCGAGATGCTGCGCGCGAACCTTGCCCATGTCGGCGGGCTGCGCATCGACCATGCGCTCGGGCTGGCGCGCGTCTGGCTGGTGCCGGAAGGCGTGCCGCCGCAATCGGGCGCCTATCTGCGCTACCCGATGGACGACCTGCTGCGGCTGATCGCGCTCGAATCGTGGCGCCATCGCGCGATCATCATCGGGGAGAACCTGGGCACGGTGCCGGCCACCTTCAACACCACGCTGGCCGAGCGCGGCATGCTGGGCATCGATGTGCTGTGGTTCGAGCGGGCGCAGCCGGACAGCGAAGGCAAGGACGAGACGGCGGGTAGTTCCGGCCGCAAGTCCGCCGCACGCTCTACCAGCGAAGAGACCGGCGCGATGAACAGCAATGCGAGCGGCCGCGCGCCCGACGACACGGGCGGCAAACCCGTACCGCAACCGGCGGAACACACGGCGACGCCCGCGCCGGAGGCCCCGGCGCCCTTCGTGCCGCCCGAGCGCTGGCCGCCCAACGCGATCGCGACGTCGACCACGCACGATCTGCCGACCATCG
>NZ_JCBAJO010000236.1:0-7150 GCF_059772245.1 Cupriavidus sp. R6-3 | reverse complement strand
GGCGCTGCTGCGCTGGGCCGCCCGCGCGCAGGCGTGGATCGTCGAGGACGACTATCTGAGCGAACTGCAATTGCAGGGCCGCGCGGCACCGGCCTTGGCGGCGACCGATCGGCACGGCCGCGTGATCCATATCGGGACGTTCAGCAAGACCATGAGCCCGGCGCTGGGGCTGGGCTTCGTGGTGGCGCCGCTGCCGCTGGCGGAACGCTTCGCCGAGGTGGCCGGCTGCCTGGCTCCCGCGCCGAACCTGGCGACACAGCTGGCGTTTGCCGAGTTCATGGCCGAGGGCCACTATCTGCGCCATCTGCGGCATATGAAGGCGCTGTATGCACAGCGGCGCGATGCGCTGCGCGGCCTTCTGCGGACCCTCCTGGACTCCCGTCCGGGCCCGCAGGCGGACGTCGATGCGATGGCCGGGCTGGCCGTGCGGCTTCGGCTGCCGCCCCACTGCGACGATCGGGCGATCGCGGCCGAAGCGGTGCGGCGCGGCATCGCGCCCTCCGCCGTCTCGCGCTGGTATGCCGACCCCGGGCGGCACCCGCAGCAGCGCGGCCTGCTGCTCGGCGTCACCAATCTGAGCGAGGCGCGGCTGGAGCCGGCCTGCGACACGTTGATGGCATTGCTGGCCGAGATGCGCTGAGCCCTCGCAGCAGTCCCTGGCAGTCAGCAGAACCCCGTAACAGCCTGCTGCAGCACGCTGCGGCGATGCCGTGCGCCGATACCGTAGCCGGACGCGCGATGTGCAGGCATTCGATGGTGCCTGCATTTGCTCAGATCTTGGTACTGTTCCCGCCGGCCCCCCGCCTCCTACCATCCCCACCTGTCGATCCGGACGGATCCTCCGTCGTTGCCAATCGTGGGGTGTCATGAACAAGCAAGTCGTTATCGTCGGAGCCGGCTTTGCCGGCATGTATGCGGCGCTGGCCGCCGCCAGACTGCGCGATCGCCACGGCGTCGCGCCGGATGCCATCGAGATCGTGGTGGTGGCGCCCGAAGCCGCCATCACGCTGCGGCCGCGTCTCTATGAAAGCGCGCCGGCGCGCATGGCGGCGCCGCTCGATGCGCTGTTCGACACCGTCGGCGTGCGCTTCATCGCCGGCTGGGCCGACACCATCGACACCGCCGCCGGCCGCGTCGCGCTGCGCGATGGCGAAGGCCGGTACAGCGAAATTCGCTACGACCGGATGGTGCTCGCCGCCGGCAGCCGTCTGGCGATGCCGGCGCTGCCCGGCCTGTCCCGGTTTGCCTTCAGCGTCGATCAGCGCGAAGACGCGGTCGCACTGGAGCGGCATCTGTCCGCGCTGGCCGAGCGGCCGTGGTCGACGGCGCGCAATACGGTGGTGGTGGCCGGCGGCGGCTTCACCGGCATCGAGACCGCCGCCGAAATGCCGGCGCGCCTGCGTGCCGCGCTCGGCGACGACAGCGAAGTACACGTGATAGTCGTGGAGCAGGCGGATGCCATCGGTCCCGATCTCGGACCCGGGCCGCGTCCCGTCATCGAGCAGGCGCTCGACGCGCTGGGGGTGCAACGCCGGCTGGGCGTCGCGGTAACGGCGGTCGACGCCCACGGCATCACGCTCAGTGACGGCAAGCGGATCGATGCCGCCACCGTCATCTGGACCGGCGGCGTCACGGCGACGCCGCTGACGCAGCAGATCCCCGCCGAGCGCGACCGCGCCGGACGGCTGCTGGTCGATCGCGACCTGCGCGTGCCGGGCGTCCCGAGCGTGTTCGTCGCCGGCGATGCCGCGAGCGCCCTGACCGATGAAGCGGGCCACCGCACGCTGATGTCCTGCCAGCATGCGATGCCGCTTGGCCGGGTCGCCGGCAACAACGCGATGGCGGATCTGCTGGGCGTCCCGGCGACGCCGTATGCCCAGCCGCGCTATGTCACTTGCCTGGACCTCGGTCCGTGGGGTGCGGTACTGACCCAAGGGTGGCAGCGCGACGTCCAGCTCACCGGTGCGGAAGCCAAGGCGCTGAAGCGGCAGATCAATCGGCAGTGGATTTATCCGCCGCCGGCGCACCGGGGCACGGCGTTCGAGATGGCGGAGCCGGGGTATCACCCAAAGGCCGGGTAGCCGTCAGGGCGCCGCGTTGGCGGGCGGCGTCCGCTCATCCGTTCGACCGCGATATGTAGTTCAGGATGCAACTCCCCGCGCAGCCCATCAGGGTGTTGCCGAGCCCAAATACGGCGGCCGCGGCGAGCCAGTCATGCGTGGCGGCGAAGGTGATGCCGCTCGCGCCGGCGACCAGGCCGAAGGCGACGGTACCGACCAGCCCGCCGGCCAGTTTGGGATGGGCGAGGCACCAATGGAGGCGGGCGCCATCCCGCCCTGCATCGGTGTCGATGGCGATGCGCGTTTCGCGAAACAAGCCGTAGCCATCATGGTGATCGTCCTCAAGGTCAAGCGTGGCAAGGTTGACGGCAAGGTGAGGCGGAAGCAGCGGAGTACGGTTGGTCTGCAAGATCAGGCTCCTGAGCAAATGGATTGGTGGAACGATGGTTGGAACGACGCTGTGCGCCGATCGCTCAGCCACTCGGCATGGCGATGCGCCGGATCGTATGCAGCCAGGTCAGGCAGCCAAAGTCCCGCGCGTTGCCTCGCGCCCGAGAACGAACAAAGCGAGCACAAAAGCACAGATCTGGGTCGCGTGCCGCGCGCCCGCCTCGGGGAAGCCGCGCCGCCTGCGCATTTCGCCGGAAGGTCCCGCGGGCGAGCCGCCCCGGCCGTGATCGCCGTCTAGCATGGACTGGCAGGCCAACTGAAGCGGCGGGCGCCCTGCCCCCGCAGCCTGCCAGGAGACCGCCATGACCACACCGAATGCCGACAAGCTGTTCACCGGCCCGATTCCCGAGCTGTACGAGCAATATCTCGTGCCGATGATCTTCCAGCCCTATGCCGACGACCTGGCCCGCCGCGTGGGCGAGCGGCGCCCTTCCCGCGTGCTCGAGATCGCCGCCGGCACCGGCGTGGTCACGCGCGCGATGGCCAGGGTGCTGCCCGACGAGGCCGAACTCGTCGTCACCGACCTGAACGCGCCGATGCTGGCGCGTGCCGAGGCGGCCGGCCTCCGCGGCCGCGTGGCCGAATGGCGCCAGGCCGATGCGATGCAATTGCCGTTCGACGATGGCAGCTTCGATCTGGTGGTGTGCCAGTTCGGCGTGATGTTCTTCCCGGACAAGGCCAGGGCCTTCGCCGAAACGCGCCGCGTACTGCGGCCCGGCGGTGCGTTCCTGTTCAATGTCTGGGACCGCATCGAGGAGAACGACTTCGCCAACGCGGTGTCACGCGCGCTGGCCGAGTGCTTTCCCGACTCGCCGCCGGACTTCATGGCCCGGACCCCGCACGGCTACCACCAGCGCGACGCCATCGAGCGCGACCTGCGCGCGGGCGGCTTTGCCTCGGCACCCAGCTTCGACACGGTAGGCAAGCGCAGCCAGGCCGAGTCGGCGCGCGTGCCGGCGGTCGGCTTCTGCCAGGCGACGCCGATGCGCGCCGAGTTCGAAGCGCGCGGCGGCGATGCGATGCAACGCGCCACCGACTATTGCGAGGCCGCGCTGCGCAGCCAGTTCGGCGAAGGACCGATCGAGGGCCGGATATCGGCGCATGTGATCGCGGTGACCGCATGATGGCGCGCTCTGCATGATGGCGCGCTCTGCATGACGGCGCGGGCTGCATGATGGCGGCATGGCGGCGCGGCGCGGCGCGATCGCTGGTGTATGCTTGCCACCGCGCCGATCGAAGGCGGCGCGAACGCGCGCATCGTCGAGGCGATCGCCGCGACGTCGCTTCCCGCGCGGCATTTCACCGCTACCCTGCTCCGTCACCGACAACGCATGAAAGACCCGAGGCCGAGCGCATCCGCCCCGCACCGACGCATCACCATCCATGACGTGGCCCGCGAGGCCGGCGTCTCGCTGACGACGGTATCGCATGCGCTGAACGATCGCGGCGTGGTCGATCCGGCCACGCGCGCTCGGGTCAAGCAGATCGCCCAGCAGCTCGGCTATCGGCCCAGCGTGCGCGCGCAGCGGCTGCGCTCGGGCCGCGCCAACAGCATCGCGCTGGTGTCGTCGATGCCGTTCGCGGTGGCCGGCGGCACCTCGCGGCTGGGCTTCATGATGGAAGTGGCGGCAATCGCCGCCGAAGCGGCGCTGGGCCGCGGCCTTGGCGTCGTGCTGGTGCCGCCGCTGGAGGGCGCGGGCGGGCTGCTGGACAGCCTGGACATCGATGGCGCGATCGTCATCGAGCCGGTCGCCAACGACGCGCATATCGCGCTGCTGCGCCAGCGCGGCGTCAGCATCGTGTCGATCGGCCGCGAGCCGGGCACCGAAGACCCGGTGCCCTTCGTCGATCTGCAATCCGAATACACCGCGCGGCTGCTGCTCGAGCATCTGCATGCGCAGGGCCGGCGCCGCATCGGCCTGCTGATCGGCGCGACGCCGCGCCAGTCCTATGTGGAGACCGAGCGCGCCTATCGCGCCTTCGTGGCCGCGGCGGGCCTGCCCTGCCATATCGTCACCGCGCAGGAGAGCGAAGGCGAAGCGGGTGGCGCCGCCGCCTGCGCGGCACTGCTGCGCGAGCAGCCGGACATCGATGCGCTATGCGCGCCGGTCGATGCCTTCGCGGTCGGCGCGATCGCGCATGCGCAATCGCTCGGCAAGCGGGTGCCGCAGGACCTGATGGTGGTGACCCGCTACGATGGCATTCGCGCGCGCAGCCACCAGCCGCCGATCACCGCGGTCAATCTGCATCTCGAACGGGTCGCGTCGCTGGCCGTCGAACTGCTGTTCGAGCATATCTCGGGCGGGCGCGAACGTGCGTCCGTGGCGGCGCCGCTGCCCGAGCTGGTGCCGCGCGAATCGTCGGCTACGTCGGCTACGTCCGCTACGTCCGCTACGTCGGCGACCTCCGCGGCCTCGGTGACGTCCGCCAGGCCCGCGACGTCAGCCCCGAACTAGCACCACCAGTCCCGATACCAGCGCGAACACCAGCACGCCGATCCGCAGCATGCGCTGGTTGATGCGCCGGTGCACCAGATGGCTGGCCAGCATGCCGGCGCCCAGCACCGGCAGCATGCCGAGCGCGTAGTGCCACTGCGGCGCGTCCAGCCGCTCGCCCACCGCCAGCACGATCAGCGAGATGATCTCGCCCACCAGGAAGCACAGCGCCACGGTCGCGCGCAGCGTGGCCACCGGCGCATGCTGGTAGGCCAGCGCGAGCGGCGGGCCGCCGACGCCGGTGGCGGTCTCGGTCACGCCGGTGATCAGGCCGGTCGAGGCGAAGGTCATCTTGCCGGGCGTGAATGCCGGCGCAATCAGCGACACCACGGCCGCCAGGATCGTGCTGCCGCCGACCAGCGCATTGAGCCAGGCCATCGGCACCGCCACCAGCACCCACAGGCCGCCGAAGGTACCGGCCAGCCGTCCGGCGCTGATCCAGCCGGCGCCGCGCAGATCGATCGCATGCCGCTCGCGCCAGGCCACATAGGCGTTCAGCGGCAGCATCGCGATCAGCAGCGAACCGGGCAGCATCGCCGGCGCGGCCAGCGCGAGCACCGGCACCACGATCAGCGCGAAGCCCATGCCGGTGGTGCCCTGGACCAGCGCGCCGGCGAACACGGCGAGCCAGACGCTCAGCATCGTCGTATCGAACATCATGCCTGCGCCCCGCCCTTCGCCGCCTTGGGACGCGACGCACGATTGGCGGCGCGGTGAACGTCGGCCGGATCGTGCAGTTTGGTGATCGGCGCGTTGGCGATGGTCTGCTCGGCCATCTGGCGGATCTCGCGCATCAGCGCGCGCGCATCCCAGTCCAGCGGCCAGCCGTCCCACAGGCGCAGCCGGCCGTCGACGAAGACGCCGCGGATCTGGTCGCGATTGGCCAGCCGCACCAGCTCCCAGCTCAGGTCCCACGACGGCGTCATCTCCGGTACATCGCAATCGACCAGCAGGAAGTCGGCCTGCTTGCCGGCCGCGATCTCGCCGGTGACGTTGCCCAGGCCGGCAGCATCGGCGCCGTCGTGCGTCGCCATGTCGAGCCAGCGCCAGCCGGCGCCGCAGGACGAGTCGCCGACGCCGATGCCGAAGGCGAAGCGCTGCGCCGCCTCGGCATAGTCGAGCAGGCGGAAGCCGTCGCTGCGGGTGCCGTCGGTGCCCAGCCCCAGGCGCACGCCAAAGGTCGCCATGGTCTCGGCCGGCGCCACCGCATTGCCCTTCCAGGCGCTGGCGACGGGGTTGTAGGCCACCGCCGCGCCGCGCTCGGCCAGCAGGCGGATCTCGTGCGGCGTCACCAGCGTCGCGTGCGCCAGCAGCGCGGCCGGGCCCAGCGCGCCGACCGCCTCCAGATGTTCGATCGGCCGCTGGCGGCGCGCATTGAGCGAACGCTCCACGGCGACCAGATGTTCGTTGGCGTGCGTCTGGAAGACGCGGCCCGCTTCCTCGCACAGCCGATAGACGTCGCGCAGCATCGTGTCGCTGGCCACCTCGGGAATCGAGATCGCCAGCGACGGCACCACCAGCGGATGATCGTCGTACATCGCCAGATGGCGCTCGGCGCGGCGCAGGATCGGCGCGGCGTCGAGGGTCTGGCCGCCGGGGCGATCGTTGCAGATCAGGCCCAGCACGCAGCGCACGCCGGCCTCGCCGACCGCCTGCGCGATCGCCTCCAGCCCCGCATCGGCACGCGTGCCGGCATCGCACACCGTCGTGAAGCCGCCGCGCAGCGCCTCGAGCGCGGCGAGCTTCGACGACAGGTACAGATGCGTCTCGGTCAGGCTGCCCTCCAGCGGCACCCACACGCGCCGGAAAATCTCCGAGGGCTCGCCGAACACCAGCGACTTGCCGAACGATTGCGTCAGATGATGATGGGTATCGATCATGCCCGGCATCAGCAGCATGCGCGGCAACGACAGCGTGGGCAGATGCGGGAATTGCGCGGCGATCTGGGCGGCCGGGCCGACTGCGGCGAAGCGGCCGTCCTGCACCACGATCGCGTGGTCGCGCACGATGCCGTCGCGCAGCAGCGTCCATTCGGGCAGCAGCACCTGCGGGCGGTCGAAGGACGCGGGGCGCAGCGCGGCGCGGTCTGGATCGGCGGACGGATCGGTGAAGCGATCAGTGAAGGGAGCGGGGAAAGCGGAGGAA
>NZ_JCBAJO010000235.1:0-7161 GCF_059772245.1 Cupriavidus sp. R6-3 | reverse complement strand
CGCCCGCGCCCAGGTCATCGTGCTGCCGCTGCCGCCGTCGCACGCGATGGGGCAGGCCTGGCAGCAGCCGGCCGCGCTGGTCGCGATCCACGACGCCCGCGGCAGCTCCCCGCTGCTGCCGCAGGTGCTGCGCGATCTCTATGGGCTGACGCCGGCCGAAATGCGGCTGGCGACGCTGCTGACCACCGGCATCGGGCTGCCCGAGGCCTGCGAGCAGTTGCAGATCGGCCGCGAGACCAGCCGCACGCAGCTGAAGTCGGTGTTCATCAAGACCGGCACCAACAGCCAGGCGCAGCTTTCGCACCTGCTGACGCAACTGAGCGCCACGCTGAAGGCGCCGCGGGCCGCGCCCGATGGGGGCGGCTGACGTCTGCCCAGCGCCTGCCCAGTGCCTGCCCGACGTCTGCCCGACGTCTGCCCGAGGCTGCCCGATGGCTGCCCGATGGCTGGCCGAGGCTGCCCGATGCTGCCCGACGCCTGCCTTAGGCCTGCCTGACGGCTACGCCAGCAACCGCAGCGCCGTATAGACCGCCATGCCGACCGCGATCATGCCGAGCATCTTGCGGGTGGCGAGGTAGAACAGCGCCGCGGCGATGCCGGCGATCAGCTTGTAGTTTTCCAGGCCGACGGTGAAATGGCCCTGCCAGGTCATCAGGTCGGGCAGGATGATGGCGGCCAGCGCGGCGGCGGGCGCGTAGCGTAGCGCCCGCTGCAGGCGGTCGGGCAGGCTGACGTGCTCGCCGGCCATCAGGAACAGGGCGCGCGTGACGATGGTCACCACCGCCATGCCGATCAGCGCGATCCAGATCTGCCAATGGCTCATGCCTTGTCCTCCGCCGACGACGCGGCATGGCTGGCCCGAGTGCCAGCGTCCTTGCCGAGGTTCATGTTGACCGTGCCGGCGGCCTTGTCGCGCCGCCGCTTGTTTTCGATGCCGCGCAGCGTGGCGCGGGCCGCCATCTGGTCGCTCGCCATGCCGGCCGCGATCGCCCCCGCCACCGCCACCACCAGCCCGAGCCGGTACGGCAGGTCGAAGAAGAACAGCGCCAGCACCGCCGACACCGCGACCGCCATCAGCGTCGAGCGGGAATTGATCGTCGACACCATCACCGGGATCAGCGCCAGCGTGCCGGCCAGCGCCAGCCCCCAGCTGTCGGGAAACAGGCTGGCCAGCAGGATGCCGGCCAGCGACGAGACCTGCCACATCACGAAGTTGGTCAGCGCCATGCCCCAGAAATAGCCTTCCTTGCCGGGCTCGTAGCCCGGCGCCTGGTAGCGCTGCATGAAGAAGACGAAATGCAGGTCGCCGTTGAACGACCCGAGCAGCGTCCGGCGCCACAGCGGCAGATAGCTGAAGTGCGGCTGCAGCGCGGCGCTGAAGATCACGAAGCGCAGATTGACCACGGCGGCGGTCAGCCAGATCGTCCACAGCGGCATGCCGGCGGCGAACAACGGCAGCACCGCCAGCTGGGCCGAGCCGGCGTAGACCAGCAGGCTCATGCCGATCGCCTCGGGCACCGTCATCACCGACTTGCTCATGGCGACGCCGGTCACCAGCCCCCACGAGAAGGTCGCCGGCAGCGACGGCGCGAAACGGCGCGCGCCGGCCAGGAAGCCGGTGCGCTCGGCGGGCGGAAAGCGGGTCCAGAAATGGTGCAGGACGCCTTGCGTGGCACGATGCCAAAGGCGCAGCCAGGCCGGGGGCCGAGGGGAAGTCATGGAGCGGACGCGGTGAGGATTCCGGCCGATCGCGCGACGGCGATCCACGCGCCGCGCCGGCATCGCCGGACACCCCGCCGCGAGCGCGGCGGGTAAGGCGCCATTATAGGGCCTGGCGGGAATTGGGTAAGTGGGCGCTTAAATGATGCGGGCGGACAGTAATCACGCGGGTCGGTCGGCCATATTCGGCCCCAGCAAGCGGAAGCCGGGGGTACGGGCGGCCGCGGCATCGAAGGTCGCCACCCAGTCGCACGCCGCCGCGTGGCACGTTCGTTCGATCAGGCAATCGGCGAAGTCCGCGCCGGACGTCGCATACGAATGGAGCGCCTTGCGCACGGTATCGGCTGCCTCGACGACGAATTCGCGAGAGTCCAATATGCCTTCGACCAGGTCCACGATCCCGCTGCGCTTGATCCCGAAGCGCCGGGTCATCACCCACACCAGTTCGACGAGCGCGACAAGCGGAACGTAGCCGCGCCGCTCGGGGCTCAGGCCCTCCAGCAAGGCGCTGGCGACGGGAGACTGCAGTGGATCGTCCTGGGCGAAGTACCGGACCAGGACGTTGGTATCAATTCCGATCACCGGCCGACGCTCCCTGTTCCGCAATTGCCGCGTTCATCTCGTCGACCGAAACGGGTTTGTCCGGTTTGGGCACCACGCCCTTCAGCCGCTTGACCGACTGATGGGCGGGAATTACTTCGTAGTTACCTGTGGCTTCGTTCATTACAAACTCCACGCGATCGCCAGCCGACAAGCCCAACCTATCCCGGACCTCCGCAGGAAGGGTGACTTGCCCCCTCGAAGTCATCGTGACCGATGTCATCTTTGCTTACCTCTCTCTCGATCCGTTCCGAACACTCGCATTGAACGCCAGTGGACCGCGGGCAGCAAGCTGGCGATTGTGGAGCCGGAAGGCCTCCCAGACTTTCAGAAAGGACGGCGCTCCTCAGGTTTCCGACGGCTCTTCGACCCGGCAACCCCCACCGCGCTGCGCATGGCCTCCGCATCTTTTGCCGGCGGCATGCCGAACAGGCGGCGGTATTCGCGCGTGAACTGCGGCACGCTTTCGTAGCCCACGGCAAAGGCGGCACTGCTGGCCGTCATGCCGTCGGCCAGCATCAGGCGGCGCGCTTCGATCAGTCGCAGCTGCTTCTGGAATTGCAATGGCGACAGCGACGTGACCGCGCGGAAGTGCTGGTAGAACGACGATGGGCTCATGCCGGCGACGCCGGCGAGCCGCGCCATCGGCAATGGCCTGGTGAACTCCTCGCGCAGCACCGCCACGGCGCGCGCCACGCGCCGTGCATTGCCTTCCGGCCATCCCAGTTCGCGGATGGCCGCGCCATGCCGGCCGGCCAGCAGCCAGTAGTGCAACTCCCGTACGCGCTGTGCATGGAGTACCGGCACCGCTTCCGGCCGCTCGAACAGGCGCATCAGCCGCAGCGCGGCGTCGGCGACCTCGGCCTCGGTCGGCTGGTACCGCACCGCCCCGCCATCGGCCGCCGGCAGGCTCTGCATCTGCGTGGCGAGGTCCGCGATCACGGCCGGCTCGAGGTCCAGCACCAGCGAGAGATACGGCGCTTCGGGGCTGGCCCGCGTGACCTGGCTGACGGTCGGCACGTCGGCGGTGATCAGCAGCGAGTCGCCCGCCTCGAAGGTGAAGGTCTGCGTGCCCATGGTGACCTGCTTGCTGCCCTGAAGCACCAGGCAGACCAGCGGCCGCGCGATGGCATGGAGCAGTCCGCTGGGCGCGGTCGCCCTGATCGTGGTCAGGCCGGGCACGGGCGTTTGGGCAAGGCCCTCGGGGTCGGCGTAGGCGTCCGTGTACCGGCGGACGGCATCGAGCAGGTCGGCGTTCATGGACGCAGCATAGCGCTGCCCTCCGGCGACGGCGAGCCGGCTCGGAGATTCAGGCAAGAAAGCGGGAGGAATTGGCTAAGACTATTGGCGTCGGAACTCCAATAATTCGAAGCACCATCCACCGAACCAAGGAGTGATCGCCATGACCAGAATTGCCCTCGTGACGGGCGCCAGCCGCGGGCTGGGCCGAGCCACCGCCCTGAGCATCGCCCGCAGCGGCGGGGATGTCATCGTGACCTACCAGCGCCGGGCCGACGAGGCGAACGCCGTCGTCGCCGAGATCGAAGCACTGGGGCGCAAGGCCTGTGCGCTGCAGCTCGACACCGGGGACGTCGGCAGCTTCGCGGCCTTCGCGCAAACGCTGCGCGCCGCCCTGCGCCAGACATGGCAGCGCGACACCTTCGACCATCTGGTCAACAACGCCGGCCACGGCGACTATGCGTTGATCGGCGACACCACGGAAGCGCAGTTCGACGCGCTGGTCAATGTGCACTTCAAGGGCGTCTTTTTCCTGACGCAGACGCTGCTGCCGCTGATCGCCGACGGCGGGCGCATCGTGAACCTGTCCAGCGGGCTGACGCGGGTGTCCTTCCCCGGCTACGCCGCGTACGCCGCCGTCAAGGGCGCGGTGGAAGTGCTGACCCGGTATATGGCGAAGGAACTGGGCGCGCGCGGCATCGCGGTCAATACCGTGGCGCCGGGCGCGATCGAAACAGACTTTGGCGGCGGCGCCGTGCGCGACAACCCGGAGATCAACAAGCTGTTCGCCGAGATGACCGCGCTGGGCCGCGCCGGCGTGCCCGACGATATCGGGCCGATGATTGCGGGCCTGCTGTCGGAGAGCCACCGCTGGATCAACGCCCAGCGGATCGAGGTGTCGGGAGGACAGGGGATCTGAGGCGGCACGCCTGCAGAACGTGGCCGGCACATGCCGTGTGCATGGCCGGGACATGGCGGACACATGGCGGGCAGGTGCCGGCGCCCCGGACCCTACCGGGGCTGCTGCCTGGCGGGGCCGGCCGGCGGCGGTGCCGCCAGGCCGATCCCAATCCATCTCAGTCGATCGACGCTCCCACCGTCTTGACGACGTTCGCCCACTTCTGGCGGTCGGCCTTCACCGTGGCGCGGAACTGGTCGACGGTCTCGACGCGCGGCGTGTTGCCCGCCTCGACCAGCTTCTGGCGCACCGCCGGGTTTTCCAGCGCGACGCGCACGGCCTCGTTGACCTTGCGGGCGATCTGCGGGTCCAGCCCCTTGGGACCGAAGAAGCCGAACCAGATCGTGCTGTTGTAGTTCGGCACGCCGCTCTCGGCGATGGTCGGCACGTCGGGGATCACCGGCACGCGCTTGGCGGTGGTCACCCCGAGCAGGCGCACCTTGCCGGCGCGGTACTGCGGCAGCACGCTCTGCACCTGGTTGAAGATGCAGCAGACCTCGCCCTTGAGCACCGCCTGCAGCGCGTCCGGCCCGCCCTTGTACGGCACGTGGACCATGTCGAGACCCGCGCGCGCGTTGAATTCCGCGAAAGCCAGATGCGTGCCGGTGCCGTTGCCGGTGGACGCGTAGTTGTACTTGCCCGGATTGGCCTTGACCTTCTCGATGAATTCCTTGACCGACTTGACGTCGATCACCGCCGGATTGACGGTCAGCACGTTGGACACCTCGACCAGCGGGGCGATCGGCGTGAAGTCCGCCTCGGCATCGAACGGCAGGTTCTTGTACAGCGCCGGGTTGATGCCATGGGTGGCGGCGGTGCCCAGCAGCAGCGTATAGCCGTCCGGCTTGGCGTGGGCGACCACTTCGGAGGCCACGTTGCCGCCGGCGCCCGGCCGGTAGTCGTACAGGATCGTGGTCTTGAGCGACTTCTGCAGCGAGTCCTGCAGCGTGCGGCCGACCATGTCGACGCCCGAGCCGGCGGTAAAGCCCATCAGGATCGTGATCGGCTTGTTGTCGGGCCAGTTGGCCGGACCCTGGGCGTGCGCGGACGGAGCCAACGACAGGCAGGCGAGGCTGCCCAGGCTGGCCAGGGTGGCGGCAAGACGGGTCACGAGGCGGCGGGTCGAAGTGCGGGTCATGGCGGCAGGAATCGAAATACCAGGATGGAAAGGCAGGAACAGAGCCAAAGACGGCTCGGCCGGCGCGGCCCGCTGCCTGCATGCGCTGCGGGGCCCGGATTCCAAAGCAAGTACGATACCAATGAATCGCCACTTTCCAAACGATTGAGTTCGCTTGAGCGTATGCCGTGCCGATATAAGCCCGGCACCACGGCCACTGGATCGCCCCCGATCCCCAGCCTGGCGGCGCCATACCGCCGCCTCGCCGCGTTGGCACGGGGTGTGCCGGGGCTTACAATGTCGCCTTTGCACCTTTTTGACGTTTTTGCGGGAGACGAGCATGTCGATGGCCGATCGTGACGGAAAGATCTGGATGGATGGCAAGTTGATCGATTGGCGCGATGCCAAGATCCACGTGCTGACCCATACCCTGCACTACGGCATGGGCGTATTCGAGGGCGTGCGCGCCTACAAGACCCCGGCCGGCACCGCGATCTTCCGGCTCAAGGAGCACACCCGCCGGCTGTTCAACTCCGCCAAGATCTTCCAGATGGAGATCCCGTTCGATCAGGCGACCCTGGAGGCGGCGCAGCGCGAGGTGGTCAAGGCCAACCAGCTCGAGTCCTGCTACATCCGCCCGCTGGTCTGGATCGGCTCGGAAAAGCTCGGCGTCTCCGCGCGCGGCAACACGATCCACGTGGCGATCGCCGCCTGGCCCTGGGGCGCCTACCTGGGCGAGGAAGGCATGGAGCGCGGCATCCGCGTCAAGACGTCCTCGTTCACCCGCCATCACGTCAACGTGTCGCTGGTGCGCGCCAAGGCCAGCGGCTACTACATCAACTCGATCCTGGCCAACCAGGAGGCGACCAGCCTCGGCTACGACGAGGCGCTGCTGCTCGACACCGACGGCTATGTCAGCGAGGGCTCCGGCGAGAACGTCTTCATCGTGCGCAACGGCGTGATCTACACTCCGGACCTGGCCTCCTGCCTGGACGGCATCACCCGCGACGCGACGCTGACGATCGCGCGCGACCTGGGCATCGAAGTCCGCGAGAAGCGCATCACCCGCGACGAGGTCTATTGCAGCGACGAGGCCTTCTTCACCGGCACCGCGGCCGAAGTCACGCCGATCCGCGAGCTCGATGACCGCGTCATCGGCGAAGGCCGCCGCGGCCCGATCACCAAGCAGATCCAGGACGCGTTCTTCGCCGCCGTCGGCGGCACCAACGAGAAATACCAGCACTGGCTGACCCTGGTCTGATGCCGGCGGCCCGGCCGCCCAAGGCGCCGGGCCCCGCCGCAGCACGAGCCAGAACCCTCCCCTGACAAGACTGACCCCGCAACACCATGACGCAAACCGCAAACGTCGTCGAAATCGGCGCCGAAGACCTTCCGCTGCACTGCCCCACGCCCAATACGCCGACCTGGAACTACCATCCGCGCGTGTTCCTCGATGTGGCGGACACCGGCCAGGCCAAGTGCCCGTACTGCGGCACCGTCTACCAGCTCAAGCCGGGCACCGTGCTCA
>NZ_JCBAJO010000234.1:0-7171 GCF_059772245.1 Cupriavidus sp. R6-3 | reverse complement strand
CGCGCCAGATGCGCTGCGGCAACGACTGGCTGCAGGCGCTCGCGCGCAGCGAAAGCCCGCGCGATCGCGCCGCGATGGTGTCGATCTTCAGCTGGCACGATTCGATCGCCGGCCCGGCCGAAACCAGCTGGCTCGACGGCGCCCACAACGTCGCGCTGGCCGGCATCGGCCATGTCTCGCTGCTGCGCGACCCGCGCGCGTTCGACGCGGTGCTGTCGGCGCTGGACCGGCTCGCGCACGCCGCGGCTCCGGCCGCTTCCTGAGCGGTCTCGCCCTGATCGGTCGCTTCCTGAGCGGCCAACTTCTGACCGATCGATTTCCGTGGGCATCGCCGCTCGCCCCCCGTCGACCGCGGACCGCGGACCGCTTACCGCTTACCGCTTACCGCTTACCGCTTACCGCTTACCGCTGATCGCTGATCGCTAACGGCCGACGGCGAACCGCCGACCGCCTTTACGGTTGGTCACATGTCATTCATGTTTCCGTCATGGCGCCGTCATCGATGGCTGGCTCAATGCAGTCATCGCCGTCACCGGGGCCGCCATGGTCAGTCCACTCCGTTCCGCCCGGGCACATCTGGCCCGCGCCGCGCAGCGACTGCGCGGACGCTCCGACCCGATGCTGCCGCTGGCCGCCATTCCCGGCATGCCAGCCGCCTTCATGCCGCCCGGCCTGGACCGTGCGCCGACCACCGCCTTCCCCGCCGATACCGACCGCCTGAACCACCAGGACCGGCGCGACCCGGTTCCGGCCTCCGTCCCCTCCGCAGATCCGCCTGAAGTCGAGCGCTACCGCGCGATCTGGCTGTCCGACATCCATCTGGGCACGCCGGGCTGCCAGGCCGACTACCTGCTCGACTTCCTCAAGCACAACGAGTCCGACACGCTGTACCTGGTCGGCGACATCATCGACGGCTGGCAGCTGCGGCGCGGCTGGTACTGGCCGCAGAGCCACAACGACGTCGTGCAGAAGCTGCTGCGCAAGGCGCGCAAGGGCACCGAGGTCATCTACGTACCCGGCAACCACGACGAGGTCGCGCGCCAGTTCGACGGCCTGGCCTTCGGCGATGTGGTGGTGCGCGAGGAAGCGGTGCACGTGACCGCGACCGGCCGGCGCCTGTGGGTCGTGCATGGCGACCTGTTCGACGGCGTGGTGCAGCACGCGCGCTGGCTCGCCTACCTGGGCGACACGCTCTACACGCTGATCCTGGCGCTGAACCGGCATTTCAACCGCATCCGCGCGCGGCTGGGCTTTCCCTACTGGTCGCTGTCGCAATACCTGAAGCACCAGGTCAAGAACGCGGTCAACTACATCAGCTCGTTCGAACACGCGATGGTCGAGGAAGCGCGCCGGCGCGGCTGCGACGGCGTGGTCTGCGGCCATATCCACAAGGCCGAGATCCGCGAGGTCGACGGCCAGCTCTACTGCAACGACGGCGACTGGGTCGAAAGCCTGTCGGCGCTGGTCGAGACCATGGAGGGCGAGCTGAAGATCGTCTACTGGACCACGCTGCGCGACCCTGCGCAGCCCGTCGCGCGCCGCATGCGCAAGAGCGCGGCGACGGTGTAGCGCCGCGCCGCATGCCGATCGATCGCTGCTGGGCAACCGATACCGCGGCGCCGCCGCAAGGACACACCATGAAAATCCTGATCGTCACCGATGCCTGGGAACCGCAGGTCAACGGCGTGGTTCGCACGCTGAAGTCGACCCGCCGCGAGCTGCAGGCGATGGGCCATACCGTCGAGCTGCTGACGCCGCTCGAATTCCGCACGGTGCCCTGCCCGACCTACCCCGAGATCCGCCTGTCGCTGCTGCCCGGCGCGGCGGTGCGCCGGCGCATCCGCGAGTTCGCGCCGGACGCGTTGCATATCGCCACCGAGGGCCCGCTCGGCCTCGCTGCGCGCCGTCACGCGGTGCGCCAGAAGCTCCCGTTCACCACCGCGTATCACACCCGCTTTCCGGAATACGTGCAGGCGCGCTTCGGCATTCCGCTGGCCTGGACCTACCGCTTCCTGCGCTGGTTCCACGGTCCCGCCCAGGCGGTGATGGCGCCGACGCCGGTGGTGCTGCAGGACCTGCACCGCTTCGGCATCGAGCATGCGGTGCTGTGGACGCGCGGCGTCGATCTCGATGTGTTCGTGCCCCAGTCGGTCAACGTGCTGAACACCGCCCACCCGATCTTCCTCTACGTCGGCCGCGTCGCGGTCGAGAAGAACGTCGAGGCCTTCCTCGCTCTCGATCTGCCCGGCTCGAAATGGGTCGTCGGCGACGGCCCCGCGCTGCCGGCGCTGCGGGCGCGCTATCCGAACGCCAATTACCTGGGCGTGCTGAGCCAGCCCGAGCTTGCCAAGGTGTATGCTTCGGCCGATGTCTTCGTGTTCCCGAGCCGCACCGATACCTTTGGCCTGGTGCTGCTCGAAGCGCTGGCCAGCGGCCTGCCGGTCGCGGCCTATCCGGTCACCGGTCCGATCGATGTGCTGGGCGACAGCGACGCCGGCGTGATGCACGAGGATTTGCGCGAGGCCTGCCTCGAAGCGCTGCGCATCGACCGTGCCACCGCACGCGCGCACGCCGAACGCTTTTCGTGGCGCGCCGCGTCCGAACAGTTTCTCGCGCATCTGCGACCGCTGCACGGCATGCCGAACGGCCACGGCCAGACCGCGCGCCCCCGACAAGATCATGGCGAAACCCCCTCTTCCCTCCGACAACTCCGTGCCGAAGCCGACCTTGCCCCGCGAGAACGGCGACTACACGATTGAAGACAACCCCCACAAGGGCAACCGCGGCATCGCCCGCGCCTGGCGAGCCGCGGTCAATTCGCTGTCGGGCCTGCGCTATGCGGTGCTCGAGGAAAGCGCGTTCCGGCAGGAACTGACGCTGGTCGCGGTGCTGACGCCGCTGGCCTTCCTGCTGCCCGTGACCGTGGTCGAACGGATCCTGCTGCTGGGCACGCTGCTGCTGGTGCTGATCGTCGAGCTGCTCAATTCGAGCGTCGAGGCCGCGGTCGACCGCATCTCGCTGGAGCGGCACGGGCTGTCCAAGCGCGCCAAGGATTTCGGCAGCGCGGCGGTGATGCTGGCGCTGGTGCTGTGCGGCGGCACCTGGCTGGCGATCGCCGCCCCGCATGTGGTGGGCTGGCTGCGCGCGCTGATCGGCTGATCGGCTGATCGGCTGATCGGCTGATCGGCTGGGCGGCTGGGCGGCTGGGCGGCTGAGTGGACCGCAGCGGCATGGCGCCGCGGGGCCAGCTGCGATGCCATTGCATATAATCGCAGTCCGTCCATTCGCAGCGCGCCGGTCCGTCCGTTTGCGGCCCGCGCCTGTCCTAGCTTGCCCGGCCTCATGGAATCCAAACCCCAGACCGGTCCCCGCCGCACGCGGGACCGCATCCTCGATGTCTCGCTGCGCCTGTTCAACGAGGTCGGCGAGCCCAACGTGACCACCACCACCATCGCCGAGGCGATGGACATCAGCCCCGGCAACCTGTACTACCACTTCCGCAACAAGGACGACATCATCACGTCGATCTTCGCGCGCTTCGAGCAGGAAATGGAGCGCCGGCTGAAGCTGCCGGACGACCACAAGCCGACGCTCGGCGAAAGCTGGGGCTATCTGCAGTACATGTCCGAGTTCCTGTGGAACTATCGCTTCCTGTACCGGGACATCAACGACCTGCTGGCCCGCAACCGGATGCTGGAGACCAACTTCAAGCGCATCGTCGAGCAGAAGAAGCGCTTCGCGCAGGAGATCTGCCGCCAGTTCCTCGACGACGGCGAGATGGAAGCCACGCCCGAGCAGGTCGACGCGATCTGCACCAACATCGTCGTGGTCGCGACCTACTGGCTGTCGTTCCAGTTCGTGCAGCACCCGCGCCAGTACAACGATCCCGAGCAGATCCGCGGCTACCTGCACAGCGCCAGCTACCACATCTTCTCGATCCTCGCGCCCTATCTGCGCGGCAACGCGCGCCAGGCCTTCGATCAGCTCGCGCGCGAGTTCGCCGCCGGCAAGGCGCAGGCGGAGCCATCGGGCAAGGCCGGTGCGCCGTCGCCCTCCCACCCCAAACCACGACAGGAAGGAAAGCAGTGAAATCGGTTTGCGTCTATTGCGGTTCGAGCCCCGGCAATCGCCCGGAATACGCGCAGGCGGCGCGCGCGATGGGCCGCGCGCTGGCCGACAAGGGCCTGGCGCTGGTCTACGGCGGTGGCAAGGTGGGCCTGATGGGGATGGTCGCCGATGCGGTGCTCGAACACGGTGGCACCGCGATCGGCATCATTCCCGAGGCGCTGATGCACAAGGAGATCGGCCACGCCGGCCTGACCGAGCTGCACGTCGTGCGCAACATGCACGAGCGCAAGCAGATGATGGCCGACCGCGCCGACGCCTTCGTCGCGATGCCCGGCGGCATCGGCACCTACGAGGAACTGTTCGAGACCTTCACCTGGCTGCAGCTGGGCTATCACGCCAAGCCGGTCGGCGTGCTCAATGTCGCGGGCTTCTATGACGGCATGCTCGGCTTCCTGCGCCATGCGGTCGGCGAAGGCTTCCTGAAGCCGGAACATGCCGGCCTGCTGCGCGTGGCCGACACCCCGGACGGCATCATCGAGTCGCTGGCCAACGTGCCGCAGCTGCGCGTCGACAAGTGGCAGCAGGCGCGCGACAAGACCTGAACGCCGTTTCGGTTTCGCCAGCGGGCGCGTAACGACGCGCGCTGCGTATTAGCGTCGGGACTTCGGAACTTCGAAACTTCAGAACGCCAGAATCGGAACTCAGAACGAGGATCCCGGCTGCCGCAGGAAGGCCACTTCCTCGTCGGTGCTGGGCCGGCCCAGCACCGCATTGCGATGCGGAAAACGGCCGAAGCGTTCGATCACCACGCGGTGCCGCTCGGCCCATTCGACGACATCGACCCGCCCCGCGGTGTCCTCACGCAGCGCGGTCATCAGCTCGACCGCCGCGTGCTGGGCGTCCAGCGCTTCGGCATGCTCGAACGGCATATAGCAGAACATGCGGTGATACGGCGTCGGCAGGCAGCGATCGTCGCCGCGCTCGACCATCCCCCGGGCCAGCGCCAGCGCCTGCGCATCGGTGGCAAAGCTGCGCGGATCGCCGCGGAACATGTTGCGCGGGAACTGGTCAAGCAGCACGATGCGCGCGCAGACGGTTTCCGGCGCGACGTCGGCGGTGTTCTCGACGAACGACGACCACCCATCGGTGCCCGCATGCGCGGCTTCCCATGCGGGCAAAAATTCTTCCCGCACGCGCGCATCGAAGGCCTCGCTGCGGGTGAACCACATCGCCCGCTCGCGATCCCAGTCGGCCGAGTCGGGCGTGCCGAACCAGAACGCCAGGATGCGGGCGGCGAGGTTGTTGTGATTGATGTGGTCCATCGTTTCTCCTTGCTGCCGTCGTATCACCGCGCCACGTTGCGCATCCAGTCGGCCGTCTGGAACAGCGCCTGCAGCAGCCGCATCTGCAGATCCTCGGACAGGCCCACGTCCTGCATCGCCATCGCCATGCAACGCATCCATTGATCACGCTCGCTGATGCCGATCTCGAACGGCAGATGGCGGGCGCGCAGGCGCGGATGGCCGAAGCGTTCGATGAAATGGTTGGGACCGCCCAGCCAGCCGCACAGGAACCAGAACAGCTTGTCGCGCGAGCCGTCCAGCGAGGGCGGATGCAGCGCGCGCAGGCCGGCGAACTCCGGCTCCAGGTCCATCAGGTCATAGAAGCGGTCGACCAGCTCGCGCACGCGCGCCTCGCCACCGATCAACTCGTAGGCGGTGGGCTGCGGGGTCTGCTCGTCGGCAGCGTTGGGGGTGTCGGCAGTCTGCCGGGATACGTCGGACATTGCGGTTCGAATCAACGGAGTCGGTTTGCCGGCGATGGCGCCGCTTCATGGCCTTCGAGCCCTCCGAGCCCTCCGAGCCCTCCGAGCCCTCCGAGCCCTCCGAGCCCTCCGAGCCCTCCGAGCCCTCCGAGCCCTCCGAGCCCTCCGAGCCCTCTGAGCCCTTCAAGCCTCCCGCAGCGTCGCGAGTGCCGGCTGGCGCAGCACGTCGCGCAGGCCCAGCCAGCCGCCGGCAAAAGCGCACAGCATGCCAGAAACCACGCCGACCGGCACGATCCACGGATTGAGCACATAGGAGAAGTCGAACACGAAGCGCGACAGCGCCCAGCCGACCGCGATCGCGCCGATGCTGGCCAGCAGCCCCGCCAGGCCGCCGACCACCAGGAATTCGGCGTACTGCGTCTGCTTGATGGTCGCCGCCGACGCGCCCAGCGCCTTCAGCAGCCCGGCGTCGCGGCGGCGCTCGTCGCGCGCGCCTGCCAGCGCGGCATAGAGCACGGTCACCCCGGCCGCCAGCGTGAAGGCGAACAGGAACTGCACCGCCGCAATGACCTGATCCAGCACGCCCTGCACCTGCCGCAGGATCAGCTCGGTATTGACGATCGTGATGTTGGGAAAGCGCGCGCTCAGCGCATTGCCGAGCGACGCCTGCTCGGGCTTCAGGTGGAAGGCGGTGATATAGGTCTCCGGCAGCCCCTGCATCATCGACGGCGGCAGGATCACGAAGAAATTGACGCGCATCGAGCTCCAGTCGAGCTTGCGCAGCGAGGTCACCGGCGCCTCGATCTGCTGGCCCGCCACGTCGAAGCGCAGCGTATCCCCCAGCTTCACGCCCAGCGTCCTGGCGATACCCTCCTCCATCGACGCCTCGGGCCGCTTGCCGTCGAACCAGCGGCCGGCCACCACGCGGTTGCCCTCGGGCAGCGCATCGGTATAGGACAGGTTGAATTCGCGCTCGACCAGATTGCGTGCACGGCCCTCCTCGTAGCGCGAGGCCTGCACCGGCTCGCCGCCGATATGCGTCAGCCGGCCGCGCACCATCGGATAGAGCAGATCGTCGATGCCGTCGCGCGCCAGCATCTGCCGCAGCGGCTCGCGCTGGTCCGGCTGGATATTGATGATGAAGCGGTTCGGCGCGTCGGCCGGGGTGGCGTTGCGCCACGAATCGATCAGGTCGTTGCGGGTCATGCCGAGCAGCAGCAGCGCCATCAGGCCGACCGCCAGCGCCACCGTCTGCAGCACCGTGACCGCGCGGCGGCGCTCCAGCACGGCCAGCGCAAAGCGCCAGCCCACCGCGCGGCCGGCCGACTTGCCGCCGAC
>NZ_JCBAJO010000233.1:0-7181 GCF_059772245.1 Cupriavidus sp. R6-3 | reverse complement strand
TTCTGCTCGGCGGGTCCGAGGGCACCGGCCCTGGCACCGGCCCTGGCACCGGCGCCGTCGATGGCGCGACGCCGCCCGCGACGCGCGACTATCCGGTCCACAGCGGCCGGCTCGACAAGTTGAGCGGCTGGCTCGGCGCCTTCGCGGCCAGCTGGGAGACCGGCGCGGGCCGCGCCAATCCGATCGATCTGGACCTGTGCACGCGCTGCAATGCCTGTATCGAGGCCTGCCCGGAAGGCGCGATCGACTTCAGCTACCAGATCGACGTGAGCCGCTGCACCGCCCATCGCGATTGCGTGAAGGCCTGCGGCGCCGCCGCGGCGATCGATTTCGACCGGCCCGCCGCCACGGTCAGCGAGCGTTTCGACCTGGTCTTCGATCTGAACGACAGCCCCTTCTTCGGCCGGCATGCGCCGCCGCAGGGCTATCTGCACGCGGGCGCGGACCCGCTTCGCCAGGAGCGGATGGCGCTCGCCGCGACGCAGCTGGTCGGCGAATTCGAGAAGCCCAAGTTCTTCCAGTACAAGGAATCGTTGTGCGCGCACGGCCGCAACCGGACCACGGGCTGCTCGGCGTGTATCGACGTCTGCTCGGCCGAGGCGATCGGCTCGCGCTGGCAGGACGGCAAGGGCCGCATCGAGGTCGCGCCGAACCTGTGCGTGGGCTGCGGGGCCTGCACCACGGTCTGCCCGACCGGCGCGATCAGCTATGCCTATCCGAAGCCCGATCATCAGGGCCGGCGCCTGCGCACGCTGCTGTCGACCTACCGGCAGGCGGGCGGGCGTGATGCCGTGCTGCTGCTGCATGGGCAGGAGCATGGCGATGCGCGCATCCTGGCGCTCGGCAGGGAGGCCCGCGCGGGCCGGCTCGACGGCATCGCGCCGAACGTGATTCCGGTCGGCCTGTTCCATCCGGCCTCGGTCGGCCTGGAGTTGTGGCTGGCGGCGATCGCCTGGGGCGCGGACCGCGTCGCGGTGATGCTGACCGGCGACGAAGCGCCGCAATATCGCACCGCGCTGGCCGAGCAGATGGCGGTGGCGCAGGCCATCCTTACTGGCCTGGGCTATCGCGGCGAATTCTTTACGCTGATCGACGCGCCCGATGCCGGCTCGCTCGATCGCGCGCTGGCGCGCCTGTCGCCCAATTTCTCTCCGAAGGGCGCCGCGCTGCCGCCGGCGGCCTTCCATGCCGCCGCGGCCAAGCGCGAAACGCTGGGCTTCGCGCTCGATCACCTGGCCACGCATGCACCGCTGCCGGCCGAGACCGTGCCGCTGCCGGCCGGCGCGCCGCTGGGCGCGGTGCAGGTCGACGCCGGCCGCTGCACGCTGTGCATGGCCTGCGTCGGCTCCTGTCCGTCGCAGGCGCTGCGCGACAACAGCGAGCGCCCGGTGCTGTCCTTCCTCGAGCGCAACTGCGTGCAGTGCGGCCTGTGCGAGCGGACCTGCCCGGAAGACGCGATCACGCTGGTGCCGCGCCTGCTGACCGGCGATGCCGTGCGCCAGCCGGTCACGCTGCACGAGACCCGGCCGTTCCACTGCATCCGCTGCGCCAAGCCCTTCGGCACCGCGCAGATGGTCGAGGCCATGCTGGGACGCCTGGCCGGCCATCCGGCCTTCGCCGGCGCCGCGGCCGATCGCCTGAAGATGTGCAGCGACTGCCGGGTCGTCGACATGATCGAGAAGGACACCGGGGCCGCGACCGGCGCGACGCTGCAATGAGCAGGGCGCCGGCGGCAGCCGGCGCCGCTTTCCGATGCCGCAGGCCGATGCCACGAGCCGATGCCACGAGTCGATGCCACGAGCCGATGCGACAGGCCATTGCCACGAGCCAATGCCGCAGGCCGATGCGGCCCTTGACGTAGTACTGCCACCTCCCACCGCGATCCGATGACCGATTTCCAGCCTATCCAGCTGACCCAGGCCGCCCCCGCGGACCAGGCCGAAGACACCGCCCGCGCCGACCTCTACGGCGTGCTGGCCACGCTGTTCTATCGCGCCCCCGACGCGGCGTTGCTGCACCATATCGCCGCCAATCGCGCCCATGCCGACGATGCCGCCAGCCCGCTGGGCCAGGCGTGGAACGCGCTGGGCGAAGCGGCGGCGGGCACCACCGAGGCGGAGGCCGCCGACGAGTACCAGCAACTGTTCGTCGGCATCGGCAAGCCCGATGTATTCCTGTACGGCTCGTACTACCAGACCGGCTTCCTGCATGAACGCCCGCTGGTGGCGGTGCGCGAAGATCTGGCGCGCTACGGGCTCGAACGTCATGAAGGCGTCAGCGAACCCGAGGACCATATCGCGACGCTATGCGAAGTGATGCGCTTCCTGATTGCCGGCGACGATGTCGCGGTGTCCAACCTCGGCGAGCAGCAGCGCTTCTTCGCGCGCCATCTGCAACCGTGGGTCGAATCGCTGTGCGATACGGTCATCGCCCATCCGGGCGCGCGCTTCTATGCGCGCGCGGCGGAACTGCTGAAGTCGTTCGCGGCCGTCGAGGCGGTCGCGATGGAGATGCATTGATTGCTTGAATTGCGTGAATTCCCTGAATTGCCTGAATTGCGCGGATTGCCTGGATTGCGTGGCAGCGCTAAAGCCCACGGCCCGGTGAGCCGATAAACACAGTTGGCGTGCAGAACGAGATGTCGCGATGCGGGTTCGCGTGGCGTGCAAAGACATGTCTCAAGACATTTGATGCACAGCGCCATGATTACGGAAAATCAGGATAAACCCGCGGTCAGCATGGCCATTGCGTACAGATCGATCTACAATACGCAAAAGAATGCATAACTAGATTGGTAATCGGTAAATATTACCGAGGAGCCCCCCATGAAAGAGAAGGAAACCCGGGTCGCACGTCGCCATTTCCTCGCCGGTGCTGGCATCGTGACTGCCGCCGCGGGTGCCGCGGCCTTGACCGCGCGCACTCCCGCCGCCCCCGCCGGTGCGATCCCCGCGCCGGAACCCACTCCTGCCGACAGCAACGGTTACCGTGTCTCTGAACACGTACGGAAGTATTACCGGACGACGCTGGTATAAGCCGCGCGATTGCCGGCCCGCCGCGATGCCTGTCATCCCGGCGCGGCCGTCTCTCGCGATATCGCCTTTGCCTGCTTCGTACCTTTCCCGAGGTGACACATGATTCTGACCCGCAAGCACGCGGCCCAGGGCGGCGCCCCTGCGCAGCGCGTTGATCGACTCGCGTCCGCTCAGCCGGCCGCCGCTTCGTCCGCACGCCTGTCGGCGCGGCTGGCCACGAGCCTCGCCGGCGCGATGCCGACCATGGACCGCCGCAGCTTCCTGAAGCGCTCGGGCATCGGCGTGGGCGCGGGCCTGGCTGCCTCGCAACTGTCGCTGATCCGCAAGGCCGATGCCGCCGACGGCAAGGCCGCCGGCAACGGCAAGGGCGATATCGTCGTGCGCCGCACGGTCTGCGGCCACTGCTCGGTCGGCTGCGCGGTCGACGCGGTGGTGCAGAACGGCGTCTGGGTCCGCCAGGAGCCGGTGTTCGATTCGCCGATCAACATGGGCGCGCACTGCGCCAAGGGTGCGGCGCTGCGCGAGCACGGCCACGGCGAGTACCGCCTGAAATATCCGATGAAGCTCGTCAACGGCAAGTACCAGCGCATCAGCTGGGACCAGGCCCTGGACGAGATCACCGCGAAGATGAAGCAGATCCGCCAGGAGACCGGCCCGGATTCGATGTTCTTCATCGGCTCGTCCAAGCACAGCAACGAGCAGTCCTACCTGCTGCGCAAGTGGGTGTCGTTCTTCGGCACCAACAACACCGACCACCAGGCGCGCATCTGCCACTCGACCACCGTCGCGGGCGTGGCCAATACCTGGGGCTACGGTGCGATGACGAACTCGTACAACGATATGCAGAACAGCAAGGCTGCGCTGTATATCGGCTCGAACGCGGCCGAGGCGCATCCGGTGTCGATGCTGCATCTGCTGCATGCCAAGGAAAACGGCTGCAAGGTGATCGTGGTCGACCCGCGCTACACCCGCACCGCGGCCAAGGCCGAGCAGTACGTCCGCATCCGTTCGGGCACCGACATCCCGTTCCTGTTCGGCGTGCTGTACCACATCTTCAACAACGGCTGGGAAGACAAGGAGTACATCCGCACCCGCGTCTACGGCATGGACAAGGTGCGCGAGGAAGTCCTCGCCAAGTGGACCCCCGACAAGGTCGAAGAGGCCTGCGGCGTGCCCGAGGCCGAGGTCTACAAGGTCGCCGAGACCATGGCCAAGAACCGGCCGAGCACGCTGGTCTGGTGCATGGGCCAGACCCAGCACACGATCGGCAACGCGATGGTGCGCGCCTCCTGCATCGTGCAGCTGGCGCTGGGCAATATCGGCGTGTCGGGCGGCGGCGCCAACATCTTCCGCGGCCACGACAACGTGCAGGGCGCGACCGACGTCGGCCCGAACCCGGACTCGCTGCCGGGCTACTACGGCCTGGCCACCGGCGCGTGGAAGCACTACGCCGCGGTGTGGAACGTCGATTACGAGTGGATCAAGTCGCAATTCCCCTCGCAGGCGATGATGGAGAAGTCCGGCACCACGGTGTCGCGCTGGATCGATATCGTCACCGAGAAGAGCGATCTGATCGACCAGGACAACAACGTCCGCGGCGTGTTCTTCTGGGGCCATGCGCCGAACTCGCAGACGCGCGGCCTGGAAATGAAGAAGGCGCTCGACAAGCTGGACCTGCTGGTGGTGATCGACCCGTATCCGTCGGCCACCGCCGCGATGGCCAACATGCCGCCCGCCGAGGGCGACAAGGTCAATCCGAACCGCGCCGTCTACCTGCTGCCGGCCGCCACGCAGTTCGAGACCTCGGGCTCCTGCACGGCGTCGAACCGCTCGCTGCAATGGCGCGAGAAGGTCATCGAGCCGCTGTTCGAATCGATGCCCGACCACACGATCATGCAGGCCTTCGCCGACAAGCTCGGCTTCGGCAAGGAGCTGTCGCGCAACTTCAAGATGATCGAGGTCAAGCGCGCCGGCCGTACCTGGATGGAGCCGGAGCCCGAGTCGATCCTGCGCGAGATCAACAGGTCGAACTGGACCATCGGCTACACCGGCCAGTCGCCGGAACGGCTGAAGGCGCATATGAAGAATATGCAGATGTTCGACGTCAAGACGCTGCGCTGCAAGGGCGGCAAGGACGCGGCCACCGGCTACGACCTGACCGGCGACTACTTCGGCCTGCCGTGGCCGTGCTACGGCACGCCGGAGCTCAAGCACCCGGGCTCGCCGAACCTGTACGACACCACGCGCCACGTGATGGACGGCGGCGGCAACTTCCGCGCCAACTTCGGCGTGGAGCGCGACGGCGTCAACTTGCTGGCCGAGGACGGCTCGCACTCCCTGGGCGCGGAGATCACGACCGGCTATCCCGAGTTCGACCACGTGCTGCTCAAGAAGCTGGGCTGGTGGGACGACCTGACCGACGCCGAGAAGCAGGCGGCCGAGGGCAAGAACTGGAAGACCGACCTGTCGGGCGGCATCCAGCGCGTCGTGCTGAAGGTGCACGGCTGCCATCCGTTCGGCAACGCCAAGGCGCGTGCCGTGGTGTGGAACTTCCCGGATCCGATTCCGCAGCACCGCGAGCCGCTGTACTCGACGCGTCCGGACATGGTCGCCAAGTATCCGACCCACGACGACAAGATGGCGTTCTGGCGTCTGCCCACGCTGTACAAGACCGTGCAGCAGCGCAACGTCGAGAACAAGATCCACGAGAAGTTCCCGATCATCCTGACCTCCGGCCGCCTGGTCGAGTACGAGGGCGGGGGCGAGGAAACGCGTTCGAACCCGTGGCTGGCCGAGCTGCAGCAGGAGAACTTCGTCGAGATCAATCCGCGCGCGGCCTCCGCACGCGGCATCCGCAACGGCGACTACTGCTGGGTCAAGACGCCGACCGGCGCCACGCTGAAGGTGCGCGCGCTGGTCACCGAGCGGGTCGGCCCGGATACCGCCTTCATCCCGTTCCACTTCTCGGGCTGGTGGCAGGGCAAGGACATGCTGGACTACTACCCGGACGGTGCGCATCCGATCGTGCGGGGCGAGGCGGTCAACACCGCGACAACCTACGGCTATGACGCGGTGACGATGATGCAGGAAACCAAGACCACGGTCTGCCAGATCGAGCGCTTCGCGTAAGGGGAACACAATGGCACGCATGAAATTCATCTGTGACGCCGAGCGCTGCATCGAGTGCAACAGCTGCGTCACCGCTTGCAAGAACGAGCACGAGGTACCGTGGGGCGTCAACCGGCGCCGCGTGGTGACGGTCAACGACGGCGTGCAGGGCGCGGAGAAATCGATCTCGGTGGCCTGCATGCACTGCTCGGACGCGCCCTGCATGGCGGTCTGCCCGGTCGACTGCTTCTACCGCACCGACGACGGCGTGGTGCTGCACGACAAGGATGTCTGCATCGGCTGCGGCTACTGCTCGTATGCCTGCCCGTTCGGCGCGCCGCAGTTCCCGTCGACCGGCACCTTCGGCGTGCGCGGCAAGATGGACAAGTGCACGTTCTGCGCGGGCGGTCCGGAAGCCAACGGCAGCGAGGCCGAGTTCGAGAAGTACGGCCGCAACCGCCTGTCCGAAGGCAAGCTGCCGCTGTGCGCGGAGATGTGCTCGACCAAGGCGCTGCTCGGCGGCGACGGCGACGTGATCGCCGACATCCTGCGCAACCGCGTGATCAAGCGCGGCACCGGCGGCGATGTGTTCGGCTGGGGCACCGCCTACGGCACCAACGGCAAGGCTGCGCAGACCGCGCCGGCCGCGCCGGCCGGCACCCCGGCTCCGGCCCAGCAGACGCCGGCCGGTCCGTCCACTCCCGCGGGGCAGGCATCATGAAGATGAACAAGCTGATGTGGATGGCGGCGGGCGCCGCCGCGCTGATCGGGCTGGCGGGCTGCGGCGAGGAGCCGCAAACCGCCAGGCCGAGCCCGAAGAAGACCGACACCGCGGCCTGGAAGGGCGCGCCCGGCGATCCCTTCGTCGCCGCCGGCTGGACGCAAGGCGACCAGACCAGCTGGCAGAAGCAGATCCGCCAGCGCAATCAGCTGCAGAACGAGTACACGCGCGTCCAATGAGTGGGGCGTGCATGGGCGGCCGCCGTTGCCGCCGACTTCAAGCCGATCCGAAGGAGGCCCTATGAGCGCCAAGCTGAT
>NZ_JCBAJO010000232.1:0-7197 GCF_059772245.1 Cupriavidus sp. R6-3 | reverse complement strand
GCAGCGCCGCGCAGAGCGCCAGCAAGGCGAGGCGGGCCGGTGCCGATCGGTTCGAGCGATGGTGCGAGCGACGGAGCGAGCAGCGGGGCGAGCTGGACATGGCGTGATCCCGGCAGGCGGAGCGAAAAGGAAAACGGGGAAGCCGGGCGCAGGCACGCGCGTAGCGCGTGTGGGGGCGCGTGTAGACGCGATGAGCCCGGCAACGAGACCTCATTGTAGGCAGCGGCCCGCGCGCCCTCGGCCCGAAATGCGCAGATTTCCCCGTCCTATTCGTCCGATTGCACTGGCCACCCGCCACCTAAGATGGCACCCGTAAAGAAGGCCGGGTCCATTCCCGGCCGCCCTCACGCCCTTGCCGACGCAGGGGCGCGTGGTTTCGTCACACGTTCCTCGATAGCGAGAGATAGCGAGATACGGACATGATCGACAGACTCGATGCGTCGTTCCGTTTCCAGCAGGAAGCGTTGAACTTGCGCAATCAGCGGCAATCGGTAATCGCCGCCAATATCGCCAATGCCGATACGCCGGGCTTCAAGGCCCGCGACTTCGACTTTGCCAGCCAGCTGTCCGAATCGGTCGAGCGGGGGCGGCAGGCCAATGGCGTGTCGCTGTCGACCACGTCGACGCGCCATCTGCCGGGCCAGGCCTCGGTCGCCAGCGAGTTCGAACTGGCGTACCGCATTCCGATGCAATCGAGCATCGACGGCAACACCGTCGAAATGGACACCGAGCGGGTGGCCTTCGCCGACAACGCGGTCAAGTACGAGTTCGGCCTGACGGTGATGAACGCGAAGATCAAGGGCATGTTGTCCGCCATCCAGTCGTGAGGAAACCATGCCGGCAATGAATATCTTCGACGTGACGGGCTCGGCGATGGCCGCGCAGTCGCAGCGCATGAACGTCACGGCCTCGAACCTGGCCAACGCGGACAGCGCGGTGGCGCCCAACGGCCAGCCGTATCGCGCCAAGCAGGTCGTGTTCGGCCTCGCGCCGACGCCGGGCCAGGCCGATATCGGCGGCGTGCAGGTGCGTGGCGTGATGGAAGATCCGTCGCCGCCCCGCATGGTGCACAACCCCACCCATCCGCTGGCCAATGCCGACGGCTATGTGGTGATGCCCAACGTCAATCCGGTGGAGGAGATGGTCAACATGATTTCGGCGTCGCGGTCCTACCAGGCCAACGTCGAGGTGTTGAACTCCGCCAAGAACATGATGCTCAAGACGCTGACCATCGGTCAGTGATTCCGCCATATCAACGGGACCAACCGGACCAACGGGACCAAACGATGACCACCACGCCACCCGTCAGCAACAACAACAGCGCGTCGAATCAGCTGGCCAACAGCGCGTCCAGCGCCGCGGACCTGCAGAACAACTTCCTGAAGATGCTCGTCACGCAGATGAACAACCAGGATCCGCTCAAGCCGATGGACAACTCGCAGCTGACCTCGCAGCTCGCGCAGATCAGCACGGTCAGCAGCATGCAGACGATGAACGCGACGCTGGGCCAGCTGCTGGCCCAGGTGAGCGCCGGCCGCGCGATGGACTCGGCCGCGCTGATCGGCCGCACGGTGATGGTACCGGGCAAGGAAGTCGCGGTTTCCGGCGGCAAGCCGAGCCAGTTCGGCATCGACCTGCCGGCCACCGCCGACGCGGTCACCGTCGACGTGCTCGACAAGGACGGCAACGTGGTGCGCACCATCGACCTGAAGGGCCAGACCGCCGGCGTGCACGACGTGACCTGGGACGGCAAGAACAACGCCGGCGGCACCGTGCCGGACGGCGAATACACGTTCAAGGTCAGCGCGACCGCGGACGGCAAGAGCGTGGAGCCGGTGGCGCTCGTCTACGGCAAGGTGCAGGCCATCAGCGGCGACGCCAATGGCGTGCTGGTCGATATCGGCGGCGGTCATACCGCGCTGGTCGACGACGTCCGCAAGATTCTTTAATCGGTAATCGGTATTCAACAGAACGCCAGCGCGGC
Source organism: Cupriavidus sp. R6-3 (assembly GCF_059772245.1). Taxonomy (NCBI): domain Bacteria; kingdom Pseudomonadati; phylum Pseudomonadota; class Betaproteobacteria; order Burkholderiales; family Burkholderiaceae; genus Cupriavidus; species Cupriavidus sp. R6-3. The sequence continues at coordinate 5,213 of NZ_JCBAJO010000232.1, read as the reverse complement.
GGTGCCATCGGCGCCGGCGCGGGCAACTTCGTACGACGCGTAACAAGGGGAAATCATGGGTTTCGGTCAAGGAGTCAGCGGCATCAATGCCGCGGCACAGAATCTGGACGTGATCGGCAACAACATCGCCAACGCGAACACCGTCGGCTTCAAGCAGTCGACCGCGCAGTTCGCCGACGTGTACGCCGGCTCGAAGGTCGGCCTGGGCACGCGCGTGAACTCGGTGGTGCAGTCGTTCACGCAGGGCAATATCGAGGCGAGCGGCCGCTCGCTTGACGTGGCGATCACCGGCGGCAACGGCTTCTTCCGCATGGTCGGCACCGACGGTTCGGTCTTCTTCTCGCGCAACGGCCAGTTCCTGCGCACCGACGACGGGCGCATCACCAATGCGCAGGGCCTGCAGCTGACCGGCTACCCCGCCGGCGTGCAGCCGGGCGGCGGCGTGCAGCCGCAACCGCTGGTGGTGTCGAACGCCCAGATGCCGCCGAAGGCCACCGACCGCATCACCGCGCAGTACAACCTGGACTCGCGCGGCACCGCGCCGACCGTGCCGTTCGCCACCTCGGCCGGCAACCCGCCGGCTGCGGCGATGTTCAACTACAGCAGCACCATCGAAGTGTTCGACTCGCTGGGCAACGCGCAGCAGGTCACGGCCTACTTCCGCAAGGGCGCCACCGACGCGACCGGCACCGACTGGCAGGTCTACGTGACCGACGCCACCGGCGCGCAGCTGTCGGGTCCGAACGCGATGCGCTTCGACCTGAACGGCGCGCTGGTCACGCCGGCGCCGGGCGCGACGATTCCGGTGACCGTGCCCGCCGCCGGCGGCGCCGCCGCGATGAACATCCAGCTGGATCTGGCCGGCACCACCCAGTTCGGCGACGACAACGATCCGAAGTCGATCGTGCAGAACGGCTATACCTCGGGCTCGCTGCTGGGCTTCTCGATCGAAGCCGACGGCACCATCCTGGGCAGCTACTCGAACGAGGAAACCCAGGCGCTGGGCCAGGTCGTGATGGCTTCGTTCGGCAACGTCGAAGGGCTGAAGCCCGAAGGCGACAACGTCTGGAGCGCCACCGGTGCCTCGGGCCAGCCGCTGCTGGGCTCGCCGGGCGGCAGCATGGGCCAGCTGCAATCGAACGCGGTCGAGGCCTCGAACGTCGACCTGTCCGGCCAGCTGGTCAACCTGATCATTGCCCAGCGCAACTACCAGGCCAACGCGCAGACCATCCAGGCGCAGGACCAGGTGCTGCAGACGCTGGTCAACATCTGATCGGCATGATCGGCATCACCGCGCAACCACGGAAAGCCGCAGCAGTGGCCGCAAGCATTGGATAGGAATCGCAGATGGACCGCCTGATCTACACCGCCCTGTCGGGCGCCAAACAGACGCTGGACCAGCAGGCCGCGGTGGCCAACAACCTGGCCAACGTGTCGACCACGGGCTTTCGCGCGCAGGTCAACATGTTCCGCGCGGTGCCGGTGGTCGGGCAGGAAACGCCCACCCGCGCCTTCACGCTGGCCAGCACGCCGGGCGCCGACATGAAGGCCGGACCCCTGACCTATACCGAGCGTCCGCTCGATATCGCGATCAAGGGCAACGGCTGGCTGGCGGTGCAGGGGCGCGACGGCGCGGAGGGTTATACCCGCGCCGGCTCGCTGCAGGTGGGCCCGGACGGCCAGCTGCTGACCTCGAACGGCCTGCAGGTGCTCGGCGACGGCGGCCCGATCGCGGTGCCGCCCGGCTCGACGGTGACCATCGGCAACGACGGCACCATCACCGCGCGAGGCCCCGGCGAGACCGCCAATGGCCTCGCGCAGGTGGGCCGGCTGCGGCTGGTCAATCCGCCGCCCGATGCGATCGCCCGCGGCGACGACGGCCTGTTCCGCCTGCGGCCGGGCGCCGCGCCGCTGGAGACCGACCAGACCGTGCGCGTGATCGCCGGCGCGCTGGAAGGCAGCAACGTCAATCCGGTCGAGGCGATGGTCGACATGATCGCCAACGCGCGCCGCTTCGAGATGCAGATCAAGATGATCCAGGGCGCCGACGCCAACGAGCAGCGCGCCAACGCGCTGCTGTCGAACCGCTGATCGCCCGCCCTGAGCGCCCACGCCAGGCGCCCACCAATGAATCGACAGGGCACGCCGCCGCGCGTGCCCGCCACCAAGGAACACCATGAACCGCTCTCTCTGGATTGCGAAGACCGGCCTCGATGCGCAGCAGACGCAGATGGACGTGATCTCGAACAACCTGGCCAACGTGTCGACCACGGGCTTCAAGCGCAGCCGCGCGGTGTTCGAGGAACTGATGTACCAGACCATCCGCCAGCCGGGCGCGCTGTCGTCCGACCAGACCACGCTGCCGTCGGGCCTGCAGCTCGGTACCGGCGTGCGTCCGGTCGCCACCGAGCGCATCCACACGCAGGGCAATCCGCAGCAGACCGGCAATGCCAAGGACGTGGCCATCATCGGCCAGGGCTTCTTCCAGGTCACGCTGCCGGACGGCACCACCGCGTACACCCGCGACGGCTCGTTCCAGGTCGATCAGAACGGCCAGCTGGTGACCGCCAGCGGCTTCGTGATCGAGCCGGCCATCGCCATCCCGGCCAACTCGACCTCGCTGACGATCGCGCGTGACGGCACCGTGTCGGTGACGCAACCGGGCAATGCGAACAACGTGCAGGTTGGCCAGCTGCAACTGGCGACCTTCATGAACCCGACCGGTCTGGAAAGCCTGGGCGAGAACCTGTACGTGCAGACCGACGCGTCCGGCGCACCGAACCCGACCGTGCCCGGCCTGAACGGCGCCGGCATTCTGCAGCAGAACTACGTCGAAGCGTCGAACGTCAACGTGGTGGAGGAGCTGGTCAGCATGATCCAGACCCAGCGCGCCTACGAAATCAACAGCAAGGCCGTACAGACGTCCGACCAGATGCTGCAACGCCTGACTCAACTGGGTTGAACATGAACGCCATGCTGTTCCGTCTGGGCCGGTCGGCCTGCCGTCTGGCCTGCATTCTCGGGCCGCTGCTGGTCACCGGCTGCGCGCTGGTGCCGCGCGAGCCGCTGGTGCAGATGCCGACCACGGCCCGGGCCGAGCAGCGGCCGACGATCGTGCCGACCGGCTCGATCTATCAGAACTCCTACGCCGGCAACCCGCTGTTCGAGGATCGCCGCCCGCGCAATGTCGGCGACATCCTGACCATCGTGATCAGCGAGAACGTCAACGCGTCGAAGAACTCGGGCACCAACGCCTCGCGCACCAGCAACGCGGCGCTGGCCTTCGACGCGGTGCCCCGCGCGCTCGGCGGCCTGTTCGGCGCCAGCCAGAACGCCAACATGAGCGGCGAGAACGGGATCCGCTCCAGCGGCGGTTCCAGCGCGGCCAATACCTTCAACGGCACCATTACGGTCACCGTGATCGAGGTGCTGGCCAACGGCAACCTGGTGGTCTCCGGCGAGAAGCAGATGGCCATCAACCAGGGCGCGGAATTCATCCGCTTCTCGGGCGTGGTCAATCCCCGCACGATCACCGGCGACAACGCGGTGCCGTCGACCCAGGTGGCCGACGCGCGCATCGAATACACCGCCAAGGGCTATATCGACGAAGCGCAGAACATGGGTTGGCTGCAGCGCTTCTTCCTCAACGTTTCACCGTTCTGAATCGCGTCATGTCTTTGCGCCTGGCTGTTTGCCTCCGCGGTAGTTTCCGCTCCAGCCGTCCCGGCATCTCGACGCCGGGCTTCCTGCCGCTGCTCGCGCTGGCGCTTGCGCTCGCGCTCGGCCTGCTGCTGCCGGCAGGCACGGCCCATGCCGAGCGCCTGAAGAACCTGGCCACCATCCAGGGCGTGCGCGACAACCCGCTGGTCGGCTACGGCCTGGTGGTCGGTCTGGACAACACCGGCGACCAGACCATGCAGACGCCGTTCACCACGCAGAGCCTGAGCAACATGCTGTCGCAGCTGGGCATCACGTTGCCGGCCGGCCGCAACATGCAGCTCAAGAACGTGGCCGCGGTGATGGTGACCGCGACGCTGCCGCCGTTCGCACAGCCGGGCAGCCAGATCGACATCGTGGTGTCGTCGATGGGCAATGCCAAGAGCCTGCGCGGCGGCACGCTGTTGATGACGCCGCTCAAGGGCGCCGACGGCCAGGTCTATGCGATCGCGCAGGGCAATCTGCTGGTTGGCGGCGCGGGCGCGTCCGCCAACGGCAGCAAGGTGCAGATCAACCAGCTGGCGGTCGGCCGCATCGCCAACGGCGCCATCGTCGAACGCGCGGTGCCGGCGTTCCAGGCGGACAACGGCGTGCTGACGCTCGAGCTCAAGAGCTCGGACTACGGCACCGCCGAGCGCGTAGTCGAGGCGATCAACCGCAACATGGGCGGCGGCGTGGCGAGCGCGCTCGACGCGCGGGTGGTGCAGGTACGCGTGCCGCAGGCCTCGTCGCAGCGCGTGGCGATGCTGGCGCGCATCGAGAACATCGACGTCACGCCGGCCCGTGCCGCGGCCAAGGTCATCCTGAACGCCCGCACCGGCTCGATCGTGATGAACCAGGACGTCACCGTGCAGGACTGCGCGATCGCGCACGGCAACCTGTCGGTGGTCATCAATACGCAGCCGGTGATCAGCCAGCCGGCGCCGTTCAGCGGCGGCGAAACCGTGGTGGCGCCGGTCTCCGAGATCAACCTGAAGCGCGACGGCGGCTCGCTGCAGCTGGTGCGCGCCGGCGCCTCGCTGTCGGCGGTGGTGCGCGGCCTGAACTCGCTGGGCGCGACGCCGGCCGATCTGCAGACCATCCTCGAAGCGATGCGGGCGGCGGGCGCGCTGCGCGCCGAGCTCGAAATCATCTGATCGCACGGGCCATCGCATGAGCCAACCGATCCACGCTCAAGCCGATCTGTCGCAGCGCTTCGCGCTCGACACGCAGGGATTCGAAGCGTTGAAGCAGAGCGCGCGCGACGGCAGCGCCGACACGCTGAAGGCGGCCGCCAGGCAGTTCGAGGCCGTCTTCACGCAGATGGTGCTCAAGAGCATGCGCGAGGCGACGCCGCAGGACGGACTGTTCGACAACGAGCAGACCAAGCTATATATGTCGATGCTGGACCAGCAGCTGGCCCAGCACCTGTCGTCCAAGGGCATTGGCCTGGCCGAAGTCATGGCGCGCCAGCTGGCGCGTGCCAGCGGCCAGCCGCTGCCGCCGGAGGCCACCGC
>NZ_JCBAJO010000231.1:0-7212 GCF_059772245.1 Cupriavidus sp. R6-3 | reverse complement strand
CGACCGTGGCGACACGCCCACGCTGCGCGCCTTCGCGCTGCTCGAATTCCTGGTCGCGGCCGACCGGCCGCTGACGCTGGCGGAGATCATGCAGGGCTTCGAGGCGCCCAAGGCCTCGCTGCACCGGATGCTGGGCGCGCTCGAAGCGGGCGGACTGGTGATCCGCGAACCCGGCGCGCGCAACGCCTATGCGGTCGGGCCGCGGCTGGCCCGCCTCGGCGTGGCCATCGTCACGCACTCCGGCACCCGCCAACTGCGCCACGCGATCCTGTCGCGGCTGGTCGAGGACATCGGCGAGACCGTCAACCTGACCATGCTGCACGAGAGCGCCGTGCTGTATCTGGACCGCATGGAGGCGCCCTGGCCGCTGCGGCTGGACCTGAAGCCGGGCTCCCACGTGCCGCTGCACTGCTCGGCCAGCGGCAAGCTGCTGCTCGGATTGCTGCCGCGCGAGCAGCGCCGCGCGCTGGTGAAGCAACTGCCGCTGGAACGCTTCACGCAGAACACCATCACCGATGTCGAACTGCTCGAGGCGGAGCTGGACCGCTGCGCCCACAAGCAGATCGGCGTCGACAACGAGGAGTTCGTCGCCGGCATCAGCTGCGTCGCGGTGCCGGTGCGCGACGAGCGTGGCCAGGTGGTGGCCGCCCTCGCGGTCCACGCGCCGACGGTGCGCTCGCCGCTGTCGCGTTCGCTGGAATTCGTGCCGCGGCTGCAGCAGGCGGCACGGGACCTGGCATCGACGTTCTGAGGAAGGCGAGCGCGCGGGGCTGCCATCTCGCGCGACGTCTCGACATCCCTTTTGCATTCCCTCGCCCGCTTGCGAGACAGGGCAGGGAGAGGGCAACCACGCGGCGTCGAACGATGGCGCTGCATCGAGCGGCGTTTTCCCTCTCCCCCAGCCCCTCTCCCGCTTGCGGGAGAGGGGAGCAACCCGCGCGAGAGCATGAGGCATCAAGCCCTTCCCTTCCACGGCACCAGCCACTTCTCCACGCCGCGCATCAGCAGATCGAAGCCATAGGCGATCAGGCCGATCAGCACGATGCCCATCACCACCACGTCGGTACGCAGGAAGTTCGAGGCGTTGAGCACCATCTGGCCCAAGCCCGCGGTGGCGGCCACCATCTCGGCGGCGACCAGCGTGGTCCAGCCGAAGCCGATCGCGATGCGCATGCCGGTCAGGATGTCGGGCAGCGCGGCCGGCAACACCACATGGCGAATCACCTGCCACGGCGTGGCGCCCATCGAATAGGCCGCGTTGATCTGCTCGATCGTCACCGAACGCACGCCGGCGCGCGCCGACATCGCCATCGGCGCGAAGCAGGCCAGGAAGATCAGCAGCACCTTCGAGGTCTCGTCGATGCCGAACCAGATCACGATCAGCGGCAGATAGGCCAGCGGCGGCAGCGGCCGGTAGAACTCGATCGGCGGATCGAAGACGCCGCGCGCGATGCGCGACACGCCCATCAGCACGCCGACCGGCACCGCGGTGATGGCCGCCAGCGCAAAGGCGCCGAACACGCGCACCATGCTGGCCCAGAAGTGGTCGAGCAGCGGCAGGCCGCCCTGCACATTGCCGTTCCACGCATCGACAAAGGCCTTGCCGATCGACTCCGGCGTCGGCAGGAACAGCGGCGGCACCCAGCCGAAATGGCTGGCGACCCACCACAGTACCAGCAGCGACACCACGGTGACCGCGGAAATCCGCGAGCTGGAGCCCTCGCCCGGCATCCGGTAACCGGAGACCGTGCGGACCTTGCGTGCCGGCGCGGCCGGCCCCGCCGGCCCCACCGACCCAACGGCGGCGGCGTTCGTGGTGGAAGACATCTCGTCGGCAACGATGGCGCCCGGCGCGCGCGGCGCGCCCGACAGGCTCTGAACGGTGGCAGGCATCGGCTTATCCTTATGGCGTGGCATGGATCAGGTCGACGATTTCCTCGCGATGGCGAATGAAATCCGGATCGGATTTGACGGCGCGCGCATCGCCACATTCGATATAGCGGCGCGCGTACGGCAGCTCGTAGGTGTGGGCGATGCGGCCCGGCGACGGCGTCATCACGATCAGCCGCGTGGCCAGGAACAGCGCCTCCTCGACGCTGTGCGTGATGAAGAAAACGATCTTCTGCTCGCGTGCCCACAGCTTCAGGATCAGCGCCTGGATCGACTCGCGCGTCAGCGCATCGAGCGCGCCGAGCGGTTCGTCCATCAGCATCACCGCCGGATCGTTGGCCAGCGCGCGTGCAATGCCGACGCGCTGCTGCATGCCGCCCGACAGCTGATAGACCGGCTTGTCGGCGACGTGCTCCAGCCCGACCAGCGCCAGCTTGTCGCGCGCGATGCGCAGCCGCTCCGCGCGGCCGACGGCACGCATGCGCAAACCCAGCGCGACGTTGTCGGCGACATTGAGCCACGGCATCAGGGCATGCTTCTGGAACACCACGCCGCGCTCCGCGCCTGGACCGTTGACGGCGTGGCCGTCGAGGCGAATCTCCCCTTCGGACGGCTGCATGAAGCCGGCGATGCAGGACAGCAGCGTGGTCTTGCCGCAGCCGGAGGCGCCCAGCGCGACGACGAAGTCGCCGCGCTCCATGGTCAGGTTGACCTGCGACAGCGCGAGCGTCTGCGTACTGCCCGCGCCCCCATAGTTGACGCTGAGGTTGTCGATTTCGAGTTTGGCCATCTCGGTTCCCTGTTGGGTCGTTGGCAAATGACTGGCGGATAGGGACGGACAGCGGCTCAACGCATTGCCCGCTTGACCCACTCGGCGTTGACGCCGGCGGAGTAGTCGGGCAGCACGGTCTGGATCGTGCCCTGCTCCTTCAGGAACTGCGCCGCCGACTGCAGGGCCTTGGCCGCGCCGCCGCCGAGCCAGCGCGCCGAGGCCTGTTCCTCCAGCGTCGGGAAGGCGTACAGCGACATGCTGCCCGGCACGTCCTCGGGCTTGGCGCCCGAGATCCTGGCCACCGTCTTGACCATCGGCGAATCCGCGGTCCACGCCGCCTTGTTCTTGCGGTAGTTGTCGTCCGCGGCCGCCAGCATCCTGACGAACTTGACCATGAAGTCCGGGTTCTCGCGCGCGAACTTCTTGCTGACGATCATGCCGTCGAAGGTCGCCTTGCCGGTGGACTGCGCGATCTGTCCCGAGGTCAGCAGCACCTTGCCGGTCGGCTTGATGCGCGCGAGCACCGGGTCCCAGATGAAGGTCGCGTCGATGTCGCCGCGCTGCCAGGCGGCGGCGACTTCCGGCGGCCGCATGTTCATGATGCGGACCTGCTTCGGATCGACCTTGGCCTGCTCCAGCGCGACCAGCGTGTGATAGTGCGTGGTCGAGACGAACGGCACGCCGATGCGCTTTCCCTTCAGGTCGGCGACGCTCTCGATGCGCGTGCCGTTGCGCGCGACCATCGCCTCGGCGGCGTTGATGTCGTCGAGAATCCAGAACAGCTCGACGTCCAGCCCCTGCGACAGGGCCGAGGCAATCGGCGAGGTGCCGGCCTCCGCGATCGCGATCTGTCCCGACGCCATCGCGCGGATCACGTCGCCGCCGCCGGAGAACTGGCGGAACGACACCTTGTAGCCCGTCTGCTTCTCGATCTCCTTGGCGTCCTGCACATGGCGCCATGGCACCACCATGTCCTGGTAGGCGATCACCACTTCCCTGGGCTGTGCCAGCGCGCCCGTCTGCACGGCGGCGGCCAGCACCGCGCCCGTTGCCAACTGCTTGATCCAACGCTCGATCCAACGCATCGTCGTATTCCTCAAGAAAAACAGGTTGCGTGCCGCGGCAGGGAGCGGCACGGAGATCCAGGCACCGGCAAGGTGCCTACTCGAGGAGGGGAAGACAGAAAGCAGGTCGCATGCCAATGTCTCCTTGCAGTGGACGGCTGTCGCGTCCTTGTATCGGCCGTCGCCACGTCGTGGTGGCAATCGGCGGCCAACGCCTTGCACGTTGGGTAGCGCTATCGTAGGCAGCCGGGGGCGCGGGCCATAGTGCCACTGGGCGGCAATCGTGGGTCCAAGCGCCCGCCGGCCGCCGAACCGCGCGAATCGCCTCACCCGGGAGCCCGGTTCCGGGGCTGTCTTCGCACCCCCAGCGCACCGTGGCGGGCTGTTTTGTCCCGTTTTAGTGCATATCACGTACCGTTTTCCGAGATTTTTGTTGACCGAAATGGCTCGCCGCCCTATCCTTCCGTCATATCACCGTTTTCGGTACGTTTCATCCCATTTTTCAATCCCGCCATGAAAGCGATCCACCGCATCATCGAGCGCGCGCGCTCGTCTCCCCGGCGCATCGTGCTGTGCGAGGCGGAGGACCCGCGCGTGCTGCAAGGCGCGCGGCGCGCCACGCAAGAGGGCATCGCCCGCATCGTGCTGGTCGGCGATGCCGCCCGCATCGCCGATGCGGCGCAGCGGCACGGCATCGCGCTGGACGGCATGGAGCTGGTCGATCCCGCCAGCGCCGCGCAGCGGGACCGCTACGCGCAGCAATGGCTGGCGCTGCGCCAGTCCAGGGGCATGACGCCCGAGCAGGCGCAGCGCGACGTGCTGGCGCCGCTGTGCTTCGCCAATCTGATGGTGCGCGCCGGCGACGCCGACGGCTCGGTGGCGGGCGCGGTCCATACGACCGCGGACGTGGTGCGCCACGCGATCCAGATCATCGGCATCGCGCCGTCCTTCCGGCTGGTATCGAGCTTCTTCCTGATGATGTTCTGCGAGCCCTTCCACTCGCTCAAGGGCGGGCTGATCTTCTCCGACTGCGGCCTGGTGATCGACCCGGACGCCGAGGCGCTGTCCGAGATCGCGATGGCCGCCGCCGACAGCGCGCAGAGCCTGCTGATGGAGACGCCGCGCGTGGCGATGCTGTCGTTCTCGACCAATGGCAGCGCGCACCACGCCGCCGTCGACAAGGTCGCCGCGGCCACGCAACGCGTGCGCGCGCTGCGGCCCGACCTGGCCATCGACGGCGACGTGCAGCTCGACGCGGCCATCGTCGCGGAGATCGCGGAGCGCAAGCTGCCCGCCTCGCAGGTCCATGGGCATGCCAATGTGCTGGTGTTCCCGAGCCTGGAGGCCGGCAATATCGGCTACAAGCTCGCCGAGCGCCTGGGCGGCGCCGTGGCGATCGGGCCGATGCTGCAAGGGTTGCGGCGCCCGGCCAACGATCTGTCGCGCGGCTGCAGCGCGGACGACATCTTTCACGTTATCGCGGTCACCGTGGTGCAGGCGCAGGCCGCGGACCTCGAAGCGGGCGATGCCAGCGCGCAGATGGCGCTGCCGGGCATGGCTGGAGGCCCGGCGACCGACACCACATCATCGGGAGCCACGCAGTCCCGATGAGTCTCGACACCTTGCTGCCGGTACTGGCCCTGCTCGGCCTCGGCAGCTATTTCCAGACCGTGACCGGGTTCGGCATGGGTCTGATCGTGATGGGCGCGGCCAGCGGCCTGCATCTGGCGCCGGTCGCCACGCTGGCCGCGCTGGTCAGCCTGCTGACGCTCGCCAACGGCGCGCTCGCGCTGCCCGGCAAGCTGCACCATATCGACTGGCGCGCGGTGCGGGCGGCCACGCTCGGCATCCTGCCGTCGGTGGTGGCCGGCGTCGTGCTGCTGCACTACCTGAGCGGCACCGCCGCCGGCGTGCTGCAGCTGATGCTCGGCGCCGTGGTGCTGTACGGCGGCATCGGCGCGGCCCTGCGTCCCGCCGCGTTGTCCAGCCGCTCCGGCGACGGCAGCTTCTTCGTCAGCGGCGTCTGCGGCGGCCTGCTCAGCGGCCTGTTCGGCGTCTCCGGGCCGCCGCTGATCTTCCAGTTCTATCGCCAGCCGCTGAACATGGTGCAGATCCGCTGCGCGCTGATCCTGGTCTTCACCACCACCTCGGCGGTGCGCACCGCCTACAGCGCCTGGCAAGGCGAACTGGCCAGCGACGTCTGGCTGCAGGCCGCGCTGGCCTTCCCGGTGGTCGCGCTGAGCACGATCGCGGCACGGCGCTTCCCGCCGCCGCTGTCGGCCGAGGCGACGCGGCGGGTGGCGTTCGGGGTGCTGGTGGTGCTGGGCGCGTATCTGATGGCCGGGCCCCTCTGGCAGTGGTTCGCGGCGCCTTCGGCATAAGGCGCACCGCATAACGTAGCCGCTCGTATCCTTTATTGCCGTTGGGCGGCCGAAATGCCCTCAACGTAGCCGCTCGGCTACGTTATGCGTGACGCCGTGGCGCGCCGGCTACCCCAGCCCTCCCCGTCCCCCGCTCCCCACCCAGCGCGCGATCGCGTCGATCGCCGCCGTGTCGAGCGGGCGCGAGGTATCCAGCGGGAAATGGCGCCGGTAGTAAGGGCTCAGGTCCAGATCGACGCCGAGCCCCATCACTTCGATGCGCCCCTGCGCCTCGTGGCGTGCCACCACGTCCTTCAGATGGTCGTCCAGCAGCCGCTCGCCGTTGGCCTGCGCGGTGGCGCGATCCATCGGGCTGCCGTCGGATACCACCACCAGAAGACGGCGCGCCTGCGGGCGCGACAGCAGGCGGGCGCAGGCCCAGTCGACCGCTTCGCCGTCGATCCCTTCGCGGAACAGGTCGGCCTTGAACAGCGCGGCGATACCGGTCCGTGCGCGGCGCCAGCTGGTGTCGGCATCCTTGAACACCAGATGGCAGACCTCGTTCAGGCGGCCAGGCGATGGCGGGCGGCCCGCGGCCTGCCAGTCGCGCGCCACGCGGCCGCCGTTCCAGGCGCCGGTGGTGAAGCCGAGCACTTCGGTGATCAGGCCCGCGGCATCGGCCGCCCGGGTCATCACGTCGACCAGCAAGGCGATCTGGTCGATATGGGCCTTCATCGAGCCCGAGCAATCGATCAGGAAACTCAGTACCGCGTCGGTGCGCGGCTGCAGCCGCGGCTGGCGGAAAATGCGCGGCTGGCCGCCGGCGCAGGCCAGTTGCGCGAGCCGGCTGCGATCGAGCCGGCCCTCCTCTTCGCCGGACGACCAGCCGTCGGCGGCCGGTATCGCGAAGGCGGACGACAGCGTGCGCGCGATGCGGACCGGATTGATGCCGCCCTCGACGATGCGCCGGTCCAGGCGTTCGCGCCATGCCTGCAGCGAAGCCTGGCGCGCCAGCGTGGCGGCGCGCAGCTCGCGATCGTAGCGCGTGGTGAAGGCCGCGTAGCCCGGTGCAAGCGCACCGTCGGCGCCGGCGCGCGCGCCGCCGGGGCCGGCACCGGCTCCCTGC
>NZ_JCBAJO010000230.1:0-7250 GCF_059772245.1 Cupriavidus sp. R6-3 | reverse complement strand
TGCAGCCCGACGTCGCGCGCGGCGACTGGGACGTGGAGCCGGCCGAGCGGCCGAAGAAGACCGGCGTGCCGGCGGCCGGATTGAACAGCCTCGGCGAACTGGCGCAGACGCTGCCGGACTCGCCGCTGCGGGATGCGGTGCAGACGCTGCTGTCGCGGCACCGCCAGGGACGCGGCTAGCGGAACCGCCGGCGGGAAAGCCAGCGGAAGAACCAGGGGAAAAGCCAGGGGAAAAGCGAGCGCGCCGGGCGGCGCGCCCTGCGTCAGGCGAAAGCCGGCTGCAGCTGCGGCAGGAAGGCGGCCGGGGCCTCTTCCTGGCGCTCGAAGCTGACGATCTCGTAGGCCTGCTCGTCGGCCAGCAGCGCGCGCAGCAGCTGGTTGTTCAGCCCGTGGCCGGACTTGTTGGCGACGTAGGCGCCGATCAGCGGATGGCCAACCACATAGAGATCGCCGATCGCATCAAGGATCTTGTGGCGCACGAACTCGTCGCCATAGCGCAGTTCCTCGTTGTTCAGCATGCGGTGCTCGTCGAGCACGATCGCATTGTCGAGGCTGCCGCCGCGGGCGAGACCCATCTCGCGCAGCGCCTCGACCTCGTGCGCGAAGCCGAAGGTGCGCGCCCGCGCGATCTCACGCACATAGCTGGTGTCGCCGAAATCGATCTCGAAGGTCTGGCCGGTCTTGTCGACCGCCGGATGGCGGAAGTCGATGGTGAACGACAGCTTGAAGCCGAAGTAGGGTTCGAGCCGCGCCAGCTTGTCGCCCTCGCGCACTTCCACAGCCTTCTTGACGCGGATGAAGCGCTTGGCCGCCGGCTGCTCCTCGATGCCCGCCGACTGCAGCAGGAACACGAAGGACGCGGCGCTGCCGTCCATGATCGGAATTTCCTCGGCGTCGACGTCGACGAACAGGTTGTCGATACCCAGGCCCGCGCAGGCGGACATCAGGTGTTCGATGGTGGAAACGCGCGCGCCGTTCTTCTGCAGCACGGACGCCAGGCGCGTGTCGCCGATGGCCGAGGCCTTCACCGGGATCTCGACCGGCTCGGGCAGGTCGACGCGGGTGAAGACGATGCCGGTATCGGTCGGGGCGGGCCGCAATGTCAGCGTCACTTTACGGCCCGAGTGCAAGCCAATGCCAACGGTCTTGACCAGGGACTTGATAGTGCGCTGTTTGAGCATGACGGCCTCTGCTAATTATTAAAATCTATCGGGCTTGAGATCTGATAAACCGTATCTTACCACCGGCAAGCATATTGCGCTGCACCAGTTTTGTTTCGTCGTGTTAACGGTGTGGCATTCGACGGTTAAAGGCCCGGAAAAGATGCGGGGGATGGCGAAAAAATCGCCGCAGAAGATTGCATAAGCGGCATTTGAATCACTTCCAATGCCGCCATCTCGACATCTACAGCCCCCAAGGTCACAGAACGCCGTCTTACCCGCGCAACATCGCGAGCACCGCTTCGGCGCTGCTGACCTTGAATTCGCCCGGCGCTTCGACGGCCAGATGCGTGACCACGCCGTCGTCCATCACCATCGCATAGCGCAGCGAGCGCACGCCCATGCCGCGCTTGCCCAGGTCCTGCTCCAGGCCCAGCGCGCGCGTCCAGTCGGCGCTGCCGTCGCCGAGCATGCGCACCTTGCCGGCGGTGCCCTGCTCGCGCGCCCATGCGCCCATGACAAAGGCGTCGTTGACCGACACGCACCAGATCTCGTCGACGCCGGCGGCGCGCAGCGCGTCGGCCTGCTCGACGAAGCCGGGCACGTGGCGGGCAGAACAGGTCGGCGTGAACGCGCCCGGCAGGCCGAACACGACGATGCGGCGGCCCTTGGCCAGCTCGGCCACCGAGAAGGCGTTGGGACCGAGCGCGCAGCCGCCGGCCTCGGTTTCGAAGTACTCGTACAGCGTCGCGTCGGGCACGCGTGCACCGATTTCGATCATGGCGATTTCCTCAGGCAGCCCCGGCGTTGGCGCAGCGAACGCCTTGGCCAAACCCAGTCTGCATCATAGTTGCCGCCCTCCGGCATCCCAAGTGGGACGGCGGCGCGGGCCGCTGTCGGCGGATGCCGACAGGCGGGCAAGCAGAACTGACAAAAACAGGCGCGGCGAGCTTGCGCTCGCCGCGCGGACGGGAGGCACATCCCGGCCGGGATACGGCGGGAGACCAGTCCGGGGAGGCGGCCGGCGGCGCGCCTGTCCCGGCACGGGATGCGGACGGAGGACAGCGGGCGGCGTCAATCTCCTCGCTCGCGCGAAAGGCCGGCGGCCGTCATCCGCAGCGCGGCACGGGCGGATGGGGAGCGCCCATCGTGCCCCGCTGTCGCGGATGCGCGGCCGGCAACCTGCCGGCGATGCGATCGGCTGGCCGGGGGAGCCGGCTCGCCGTGGGTCGACGTCGCGCCGTGCTCAGTCCGCCTGCTTGCGCAGGAAGGCGGGGATGTCGTACGTGTCGACACCCTTCTCCTGCAGCGCGGCCACGTGCGCCGACGCGGTTTCGCGCGAGCTGCGGAACACCGCCGGCGTATCGAGGCCGCTGTAGTCCGGCGCGCTGTGCAGCGCCGAGCCATGCTGCAGGCCAGCCATCATCTGCACCGGCATGTTGTCGGTACCGGTCTTGAGCAGCGTCATCGGCTGCTGCTTCTTGCTGGCGCGGCCCAGGCCCGTGGCGACCACGGTCACACGCAGCGCGTCGCCCATCGAGTCGTCGTAGACCGTACCGAAGATCACGGTCGCATCTTCCGCGGCATAGCTGCGGATGGTGTTCATGACTTCCTTGGTCTCCGACAGCTTCAGCGAGCGGCTGGCCGTGATGTTGACCAGCACGCCGCGCGCGCCGGACAGGTCCACGCCTTCCAGCAGCGGGCTGGCGACCGCCTGCTCGGCGGCCAGGCGCGCGCGGTCGACGCCCGACACCGTGGCCGTCCCCATCATCGCCTTGCCCTGCTCACCCATCACGGTCTTGACGTCTTCGAAGTCGACGTTGACCAGGCCGTCCACGTTGATGATCTCGGCAATGCCGGCCACCGCGTTGTGCAGCACGTCGTCCGCGCACTGGAAGCACTTGTCCATCTCGGCGTCGTCGCCCATCACCTCGAACAGCTTCTCGTTGAGCACGACGATCAGCGAGTCGACGTTGTTCTCCAGCTCGGCCGAGCCGTGCTCGGCGACCTTGGCGCGGCGCGCGCCTTCGAAGTCGAACGGCTTGCTGACCACGCCGACGGTCAGGATGCCCATCTCCTTGGCGACCTGCGCCACGATCGGCGCCGCACCGGTACCGGTGCCGCCGCCCATGCCGGCAGTGATGAAGACCATATGCGCGCCGCGCAGCGCGTCGGCGATCTGTTCGCGCGCCGATTCGGCGCAGGTGCGGCCGACCTCCGGCTTGGCGCCGGCGCCCAGGCCAGTATTGCCCAGTTGCAGCACGCGCGCCGCGGTCGAGCGCTTGAGCGCCTGCGCATCGGTGTTCATGCAGATGAATTCGACGCCCTGCACCCCGCGGTTGATCATGTGCTGCACGGCGTTGCCGCCCGCGCCGCCCACGCCGACCACCTTGATGATGGTGCCGTCCTGCATTTCCGATTCGATCATGTCAAAGTCCATCACTGCCTCCGAGAAAAATCAGTCGCCAAACGCTGCGGCCTCCCCGCCGCAACCCTTGGTTCCTGAACAAAGAACCAAAAGAAAGAAAGAAACTGCTCCATCAACGCGCCGCGCCCGCCACGGTGGACAGTCGGCGACGGCGCGTCGCCAATTCATGCCGGCCGATCAGAAATTGCCGACGAACCATTCCTTCATGCGCGTCCAGATCTGCTTGACCGAACCGCTCTGCACCGCGACCTTGCGTCCGCGCATCCGTTGCACGCGGCCTTCCAGCAGCAGGCCCATCACCGTCGAGTAGCGCGGGCTCTTGACCACCTCGTGCAGATTGCCGCGGTACTCCGGAACGCCAACCCGAACCGGTTTGAGGAAGATGTCCTCTCCCAGTTCCACCATGCCGGGCATCATTGCGGTGCCGCCGGTGATCACGATGCCGGACGACAGCAATTCCTCGTAGCCGGACTCGCGCACGACCTGATGCACCAGCGAGTACAGCTCCTCGATGCGCGGCTCGATCACCGCCGCCAGCGCCTGGCGCGACAGCGTGCGCGTGCCGCGATCGCCCACGCCCGGCACCTCGATCATTTCCTCCGGATCGGCGATCGCCTGCTTGGCGATGCCGTACTGGATCTTGATGTCCTCTGCATCGGGCGTCGGCGTGCGCAGCGCCATCGCGATGTCGTTGGTGATCTGGTCGCCGGCGATCGGAATCACCGCGGTATGGCGGATCGCGCCTTCGCTGAAGATCGCGATGTCGGTGGTGCCGCCGCCGATGTCGACCAGCACCACGCCGAGCTCCTTCTCGTCCTCGGTCAGCACCGCCAGGCTCGACGCCAGCGGCTGCAGGATCAGGTCGTGCACTTCCAGCCCGCAGCGGCGCACGCACTTGACGATGTTCTGCGCCGCGCTGACCGCGCCCGTCACGATATGGACCTTGACCTCCAGGCGGATGCCGCTCATGCCGATCGGCTCGCGCACGTCCTCCTGGCCGTCGATGATGAATTCCTGGGTCAGGATGTGCAGGATCTGCTGGTCGGTCGGAATGTTGACCGCCTTCGCCGTTTCGATGACCCGCGCCACATCGGTCTGGGTCACCTCCTTGTCCTTGATCGCCACCATGCCGCTCGAGTTGAACGAACGGATGTGGCTACCGGCAATGCCGGTGAAGACCTCGGAAATCTTGCAGTCGGCCATCAGCTCGGCTTCCTCGAGCGCCTTCTGGATCGACTGCACGGTGGCCTCGATATTGACCACGACCCCTTTCTTCAACCCCTTGGACTCGGATTGGCCCATCCCGATCACTTCGTAGCTGCCGTCGGGGCGCAATTCCGCAACCACCGCCGCCACCTTCGAGGTGCCGATGTCCAGACCAACCAACAGGTCCTTGTATTCCTTGCTCATCGGGTTTTCTCCGCGTTCTCTTTTCTCAGTCGCGTCGGATTGTTGTTGGAAGCCGGACCACGCTTCGCGCCAGTTGCATTGGCATTGGCACGGTTGGCGCCGTTCGCATTGCTCGTCCCCTGCTCGCGGGCCTTGGCGGCGGCTGCCGCCTGGGCCTCGGTCAGGAAGCGGACATTGGCTGCCCGGATGGCAAACCCGTTCGGATAGCGCAAATCCGCGTACTCGATCTGCTTGCCCCACTGCTCCGTCACCTGCGGCCAGGCGATGACGAAACGCTTGACGCGTTCCTCCATCGCCATCCGGTCAAGGTCGGTCTGTTCCCGTCCGAATTCGACCACCATGCCGTTGGACAGCCTGGCCCGCCAGGCGTAACGCCCGGACAACGTCACCGCGAGCGGCTCGGCCTTCAACGGCCGGAACCACTCGCGCATGATCTCGAGTTTGTCGACGACATCCGCCTCGCTGCCGGGCGGACCATCGAGCGCGAGCAGCCGGGCGTCCTCTTCCGCCTCGGCGGGATTGGCCACGAACAGCTCGCCATAGGTATTGATCAACCGCCCGGTATCGGGCGCGCCCCAGGTGCCCAGCGCCTCGTGTTCCTCGATCCTGACCGTCAGGCCGCTCGGCCATTCGCGCCGCACGCTGGCCTTGCGCACCCAGGGCACCGACTCGAAGGCCTGGCGCGCGGCGTCCAGGTCCAGCGTGAAGAAGTTGCCCGACAGCTTGCCCAGCGCGTTGGCCCGCACCGCGGGTGCGTTGACGTGGCGCAGCGTGCCGCCGTACATCGGCGCCAGCTCGACATGGGTGATCGCGAACACCGGCCGCTGCGCCAGCCACATCAGGCCGGCCGCGAGCGCCATCACCACCACCACGGCGTAGAGCGTGGTGGCGATCAGGTTCAGCAGGCGTGCGTTGTGCCACATGTCGGTTCGGGGTGCGCGATGGCTTCGTTGTACGGGGTCAGCCGCGGGTTATTCGGGTTTCCAGTGCTCGTTCGGATGCAGGTCCAGCGTCGCCGCGGCGACCACCTGCAGCACGAAGTCCTCGTAGCTGATGCCGGCCGCCAGCGCCGACATCGGCACCAGCGAATGGCCGGTCATGCCGGGCGAGGTGTTCATCTCCAGCAGATAGGGCTGGCCGTCGGCGGTCAGCATCACGTCGGCACGCGCCCAGCCGCGGCAGCCCAGCACGCGGAAGGCCTCGACCGCGAGGCTGCGCACGCGCTGCTCCAGCGCATCGCCCAGGTTCGCCGGGCACAGGTATTGGGTAACGTCCGTGAAGTACTTGTTTTGATAGTCGTAGTTGGCGTCGGGCGCGACGATGCGGATCACCGGCAGCGCGACCGCGTCGCGGCCCTCGCCGACGATCGGGCAGGTCAGCTCGGCACCGTCGATGAACGCTTCGGCGATCACGTCGTTGTCCAGCGCCGCGGCCTTCTCGTAGGCGGCGCGCATCTGGCTGGCCTCTGTCACCTTGGTCAGCCCGATCGACGAGCCTTCCCGCGCCGGCTTGACGATCAGCGGCAGGCCGAGATCCGCCGCCACCGCGTCGAACTCGCGCTCGGTGCAGTCGGCCGTCAGCATCGCGAAGCGCGGGGTCGGCAGCCCATGCGTGCTCCACAGCCGCTTGGTGGCGGGCTTGTCCATCGCCAGCGCGGAGGCCAGCACGCCGCTGCCGGTGTACGGAATGCCCAGCTGCTCGAGCAGGCCCTGCATGGTGCCGTCCTCGCCGTAGCGGCCGTGCAGCGCGATGAAGACGCGGTCAAAGCCGGCCGCGGCCAGTTCGGCGACGCTGCGCAGCGCCGGATCGAAGGCATGCGCGTCGACGCCGCGCGACTGCAGCGCGGCCAGCACGCCTTGGCCGGACAGCAGCGAGATTTCGCGTTCGGCCGAACGGCCGCCCATCAGCACGCCGACCTTGCCGAGCGTCTTCGGATCGATTTGGGGATTGGGGACGAAGCTCATGCCTGGCCTCCGGCTTGCGGCACGGCCGCTTGCTGTGGTTGTTGCGACGCTGACGAGGCAGCGGGTTGCGAAGGGGAAGATGCCGCCGATGCCGCGGAGGACGATGCCGCCGACGCCGCGGCCTGGCCCGACACCAGCAGGCCCGGCACCGCGCCGATCGTGCCGGCGCCCATCGTCACCACCACGTCGCCCGGACGCGCCGCGTCCAGGACCGCTTGCGGCATGTCGTCGATCTGCTCGACGAAGACCGGCTCGACCTTGCCGGCGACGCGCAGCGCGCGCGTCAGCG